>JBFGHF010000145.1:0-8056 GCA_041578355.1 Acidobacteriota bacterium | reverse complement strand
GCAAACGCAGAGCGGCCCCGAGTTCCTATCAGAGAAGCCGCCTCTCCGGGCGCAGGCAGGATGCCTGCGGCACGTCCCAGCAATCTCAGAGCACCGATGCGGGCCGGCCCGGGGCGCCCAGGTAATCGCGCGTCACCAGGTCCCAATAGTTTTTGTAGGGGTCGGTTGTGTCGAGTTCCAGAAAGCGTTCGATCCGCTGGGTGAGCGAAGTCGAGAAGTAGTTCAAGACGGCGTGGGGGTGGGTCCGCCAAGTCCCGAACCAGTTGTTGAAGTAGCTGCGTATGAAGAGACTCTTGCGGTCGATGGGAAGGTGACGCACGTTTTCGACGAAACGCCGGTAGATCCGGTTCCGGAAGAGATAGAACTCGACGTTGGAGAGGTAGAAGACCGATACTTTCAGCCCCTTTTGCTTGAGGTCGGCTCCGATCGCCTTGAGAGCCTTGCCTCCGGCGAAGTTACCGACCACGGGGATGATTCGGTTGGATTGCTGCATTTCCTTCAGGAACTGGAATCCACTCTCGGAATTCAGATAGTGGCCCTGGCGTCCATCCAGGTCGGTTTCCCGCATCAGTTGGCCGAAGCTGGGAAAGAAGCGCAGCATCGGCCGCCCGGGTATCTCGTAACGGACGTCGAGTCCGTCTTCGAAAAAGGTGGCCGCGATATGGAGGATCTTGATCTTGTCCGGCTCGAGCACCAACTCGGGGTAATCTTGCCGCAGTCGATTCAAAATGTTGACCAGGCTGGATTCGAAGAAATCGCGGTCGGCCGGAAGCTCTCGGAAAAAGGCTTCCAGTTGAGAGGCGTCGGCCTCCTTGGAGCGCTCCAGTCCGTCGGGCAGAGGTTTGCCGAAAAGCATCGACAGAAAATCCCACCGGTCCCTGGACTCCAGGAATATTCCTTTGTAATAGAGGTGGTGGAGAAGATTGTCGCGGCGTATGTCGATGATGTAGGCCAACGCTGGACGCACCTGCTCGATGTATGTGAAATTCTGGTCCGGACCCACTCCGACGTAGGCCATTCCAGGCTGCGCGTACTCGCCGAGATGTTTGCGGACGTGGAGAAAGGACGTTTCGTTGGAGACGAGATTGTCCGTCCCGAAGTGCCCCGACGATTCGCTCATGGTCAGGGAGAGGCGTTGAAATTCCTCGGGATTCAGCCGCGGAGCCCGGGCGGTGGAGCCGAATTGTGCGGCGCCAAGCCAGATCAGGACGAGCGGAACAAGGGCCGGGAACACGTACTTTCTCATCGAACTGCCTCGTTATGAATGGACCGGAGCGGCGACTATCGGGTTCACACCGGCGGTGGAGAGCCAGACCGATCTCCCGTCCAAGTCTAGCGAACTTCTCAGCGAGTGCAACATGGTGGCGCGCAGCCGGTCTCCCCGATGGCGTATCCTCGCCGGCCCCCACGGTTTCAACAAGCCATCCCCGGCGAAGACTGAGGCTCCGCGGACAGCCCTCTCCGAGACCCCATCCGCAGGGCAGACCCGTGACCTATAATCGGGGAGTCGATTGGCGTCCCAAGAGGCGATTGTCCAGAGGTCCGGAAGGCTCGGCACCGGCGAAGGGCCCGGTTGCAAGCGTCCTCGGGGAGGAGACCTCATCATGCAAGAGTCGATCAATACGAGCAAAAGCCCTGTGCCCTCTTCCTCATCGCCCCCCGAGTCGGGGCGGGTTTCGTGGCGGCCTCCGGCCGGCTACGTCGAACCGGGCCGGAAAGTGCTGGGCCGGACCGTGCCCTTTCTCCTTGAAGAAGCCTGCCGGCTCAACCCCAACCCGCGAGCCTTCAACACGCGCCAGGACGAGCATTGGACTTCGCTCTCGAGCCAGGAGTTCCGGGACCGTTGTCAATGCCTGGCGCTGGGCTTTCTCGATCTCGATCTGGCGCGCGGCGACCGGGTTTGCTTGTTCATGCGCAGCGACACCACGTTCTGCCTCGCCGACATGGCGTGTCTGACCGCTGGGCTGGTGGACGTCCCCATCTACCTGACGCACACGCCCAACACGATTCGTTACGTGCTCGACCATGCGCAGGCTCGCGCCCTGATCGCCTCCGACTGCGACCTGTTGGCCGATCTGCTGGAGGCCATCGACGAACTCCCCCGCTTGAAGAGCATCATCTTGGGTGGGGAAGAAGGGCTTTCTCCCGAAGTTTCGCGGGCCGTCGCCCGGAAGGGGATCGAAGTGCATTCCTTGAGGGAACTCGAGGCGGCAGGCCGAAGACGTCTGGACTCCGATCCTGAAGCCGGCGAACGGCTGCAGGCCGAAATCCACCCTTCCGATTTGGCCACCATCGTCTACACCTCGGGCACGACCGGCAGACCCAAAGGTGTCATGCTGACCCACGAGAACCTTTCCTTCGATACGGTTGCAGCGTTCACCGGACTGGAGAAGCTGGAACGAGGCGGAGGACATGTCACTCTGTCTTTCCTTCCGCTTACCCATGTCTTTGCCAGGATGATGCAGTACGGCTATATGAATTACGGACTGGCCGTCTACTTCACCGAGCCCGACCGGATCGCCTCTGATTTGAAAAGCGTACGGCCGGCGGTGTTCGCCACCGTTCCCCGAGTCATAGAGAAGTTCTACGACCGCATCCTCGAAAAAGGCGACCAACTGGGTCGATTGGGCCGCGGCTTCTTCAAACGGGCACTGCGGCTGGCGCGAAGCTACGAAATGGGGAAATCCCTCTCGCGATGGGCGCGAATTCAGCGCCCGCTGCTCGACCGGATGGTCTTTTCGCGTTGGAGAGAGGCCTTGGGGGGTCGGCTGGAGCTCATCATCTGCGGTGGAGCCGCCCTCAGGCCCGATTTGGCCAACGTCTTCGCCGCGGCGGGCATCGAGATTCTCCAAGGCTACGGCCTCACCGAAACCAGCCCGGTCATCTCCTTCAACCGTCCCGACTTCAACCGTGCCGGGACCGTCGGCATTCCGCTGGCGGGAGTCGAAGTGGCCTTGGCGCCCGACGGTGAAATCCTCACCCGAGGGCCTCACGTGATGAAGGGCTATTACCGCGACCCCGGCCTCACCCGTCAGAGCATGGACAGCGAAGGCTGGTTCTACACCGGTGACGTCGGGGAGTTCACTGAAGACGGACTGCTCAAGATCACCGATCGGAAGAAGGACCTTTTCAAGCTCTCCACTGGCAAATACGTGATGCCCCTCCCTCTCGAGACGCGGCTCGTCGAAGATCCCCTGGTGGATCAGGCGGTCGTTGTCGGAGAAGGCCGAAAGTTCTGCGCGGCGTTGATTTTTCCCGAAACCGGAAGCCTGGAGAGATGGGTCCGCGAGGCCGGCGTCGATGGCTCGCAATCCCTTCAGGATCTGCTCGAAAGCGCCGACGTTCAAAACTATTTTCAACAGCTGATCGAAAGAACCAACAGCGACTTGCCGCCTTGGTCGAGTATCAAGAAATTCGATCTGATCGCGGAAACACTGAGTTCCGAGAACGGTTTTCTCACACCCACACTGAAGGTGCGCCGCAACAAGGTACGGAAAGACTTCGCAGATCGCATCGACAGCCTCTATGGGGAAGAGGAAGCGGCCCGGGACGAGCCGCCCACCGAACCGGAGATTCTGGGCGGCTGACCGAAGGCCGCATGGCGCCGCTGAAAACATGAATTGGCGAAACAGCGAAAAGCGCATTTTGCTTTCGCGAATCTTCGAACTCCGCCACAAGAAGGCCTTCCGCGAGATGCAGGAGGAGGTGGAGACCGCGCTGGACCGCTATCCCGACGACGTTCTCTTTCAGACGCTCCTCGTTGAATCGTGGTGGCTCTCGGGTCGGGAGGTCGAAGCCATGGCGGCTTTGGACGACTTGGAGGAGAAAGCCCAGCAACTGGATAAGTTCCAATCCTTGAAAGGATCCATGCTCGATCGCCAGGGCCGGCATGAGAAGGCCCTTGAAGCCTATCGCAGCGCCCATTCGCTGCGACCCTCCGCTTTCTACTTGAAGCGCCAAGCCGACTGTCTACTTCATTTGAAGAGACACCGTGAGGCTCTGGCTTTGCTGCGGCGGTGTCCGGATGACGATCCCTATGTTCTCGGTGCCCTGGGGCGGGCCTGGGAAGGACTCGACGAAAGGGAGCAGGCCCTACAAGCCTACAAGAAGATCCTTCAGATTCAGCCTGACGACTCCTACGCCCGCAGCCAACTCCTTCGGCTGCGCGTCGAAGGCAAAGAGGACACAAACGCCCTCCGGGAATTGGATCGCATGCTCCGCGTACCGTCCCGAAAGAACGACCCCGCCCTGCTCAAAGTCAAAGCGGACGCACTGAAGAAACAAGGCGATTTCGGCGCCGCGGCGGATGCCTACAAAGAGCTCGTCCTGCAGACCCGGGGACCACAGAAACACTTTTATCGCAAAGCCCAGGCGTTTGCCGCCTACCGCGCCGGACGCGATGAGGAGGCTTTTTCCCTTCTCATCGAATTGACCGGAGAAAGCCCCAAAGACGCTTACTTGCGCTCGAGTCTGATTTCGCTGGCTCGCCGCACCGGAAGGGTTTCGGAGGTGGCGCACCACTTCGACGAGTTGGCACGACGGGGGCCTGCCTATCGATTTCTTTTCGGTGTCAGCCGCAAACTGAGGCGAACGCTCTCCGCGAGCCCGGCAGACTCATGAAGATACGGGATCTGATCACCCTGCCGCCCATCAAGACCGTGGTCCAGCTGCACGACGCGAAAGACCCCGAACTGCGTAGGCGTCTGGTCGAACAGTTCGTACTGACCGATGAAGTTCGGAGCGGCCTCGAGGTGATCCTCCGGCAAATCAGCCGAGGCCAGGGCCAGGGCTTCTTTCTCAAAGGGCATTACGGGGCCGGGAAATCACACTTCCTCGCCTACCTGAGCCTGATCGTGGCCCACGCCGAGTTCCGTCGCGCCTACGAAGAAAAGCTCGCCGGTACGGCCGAGACGACGCCCCATCTCGAATTCGAAGGCCTGATGCCCGTCAACCTCTCCCTGGTCGATTACCGGAGCTCCTTCCGCTTGGAGGATATCGTCGTCCGCAATGCCCTGGAAACTTTGGACAAGCTCGATGTCGGGGGAGCTTCAGAACCGTGGTCGGGCGCCCAAGCGGCTGAGAAGACCCGGCGCCAGCAGTTCGATGAGATTTTTCGACAGCTCGAGGACGCGGGATTTCAAGGCATCCTGCTGTTGATCGACGAACTGAGCGAATTCCTGCGCTCCAAACCGTCCAGCCGAGCTTTCAACGAGGACATTCGATATCTGCAGTTTTTGGGCGAGTATTCCTCGCAACGGTCCCTCTGGATTGTGGCCGCCCTTCAGGAATTCGTGGAGGAGACCGGAGAAGTCAGCCAGCAGCAGTTCAACAAGATCAAGGACCGATATCCGGCGCGGATCGTCTTGACCGCCAGCCACGTCAAGTCTTTGGTCGGCGAGCTGTTGGTGCGAAAAAAACCGGGAGCGGAAGAGTATCTGAAGCCCTTGTACAGAAAATTCTGCGAGTATTTCCCGGACTGGCGGATTTCAGAAAAGGAGTTTCTGACCCTTTTCCCCCTTCACCCCGCCTCGATCGAACTGCTCGAAGAACTCAAGCCTTTGTTTTCCAAGACCCGCGGATTCGTCGACTTCATTCACTACCAGATCGGCGGCGACAAGGCCCGCGGCATAACGGGAATACTCGACGAGCCAGGGGAAACGCTGCTCTGCCCCGACCGGATTTTCGATCACTTCCTGGACCGGATGAAGAGCACCATCGAGATTCTCCCCTACATCGAAACTGTCTTCGCCCATTATTTGAAGGAGGCCGGGACGATCGTTCCCGATGAGCGCGACCGGCGTTTCGCCATCCGGCTCATCAAACTGCTCATCCTTCAGCACGTTTCCCCTTTACGAAGGGAATTCTCCGTAGCCCAATTGACCGAGATGCTTTTGGAGCGGATTACCGATATCGATCCTGACGCAAACTATGAATACACCGCCGATATCGGTGATCTGCTGGTTTCGCGCGGCGGCTACCTGGTCGCTTCCCAGGCGCCGGGCCAGCCCCGCCGGGCGAAACGGTATCGCATCCAAATCGAGGCCAATGTCAACTTCATTCTGGAAAGAAAGCTGGAACACAAGCGCCAAGCTTTGGCCGATCAGGGCCAACAGGTCTTGGGCAAACTGTTTCCGCAGCTGGCCTCCAGATCCTCCTTCTTCCGGGATTTCCGCCCCGGAACTCGTCAGGTCTCGATTGCCGATTGGCAGAACACCCGACGCACCGGAACTGTGGCCACAGCCGGTTCGGAGAAGTCCTCGGAACCGACTTCGGGACAGGATTTCGACTTGATCGTGTTGCTTCCCGGCCAGGATTTTCAAGAGGCAGCCGAGAGTCTGGAAAGCGGCGTGTTCTGCAGTGCGGTGCTCTCACCCGCCGAACTGAAACTCGACGATCGCTCGCTGTCCATGCTGGCGTTACTCGAGGTCCATTCCGAATATGGAGACGACAATTCCACCCAGGCGAGACGTATCCGCGACCTCCTAGAAAAACGGATTGAGGAGACCGCTCCCGTAGCCAGCGAGCTTTTTGAGCGGGCCTACCGGAAAGCCAGTCTTCATGACCCCACGGGCCAGTTGCTTTTTGTTTTCGAAGACATTTCCGCCGACAGCTTCGCCCAGCTCCTGGAGAAGGCGGTCCACCAGTTGCTCGACAGCCGCTTTCCCAAGCACTACTTGATCGCTCCGCGTCAGAACTACTATCCCAAGACCGCTTTAGCCGAGCTCGGCGAGTACTTTCGATCCATGTCGGCCGAGAGCTTCGGCCGTTTGGCCTGGGGACGCACGGTCCTCGATGGCTTCCTCTTGCCGACGGGCATCCTCAAGCGGCAGCGCAACAATTACCGCTTCGCCGCAGGTGAGCAGGAAAGCGCCCCGCTGAATCTGCTCGTCGATTACTTGCGCCAGAACCCCGGAGCTTCGGCTCGTCAAGCGCTCTCCTTTCTCGCCTCCTCCGAATACGGCATGGGAGAGTTGCAATTCCGGGCCTTTCTCTGGGCTGCCCTGTGGGGGGGCTTTCTGGCGGCCAAGCGAGGCGGACGCAAGCTTCCGGTGGGGCAGATCAACCCCGAACAAGTCCTTGAGATCGAAGTGCTGGAGCGCGGTGAGACGGTCTCGGCCGGCACCGTCGCAGTCCTTCAACGTCTGGAAATTATTCCCCAGAAGCTGCGCAAGTCCTCGCTTTCCTACACCGAGTGCGTGGAGAGCTGGAAAGCGATTCAAAAGGCGCGTATCGAGGCCGAGGAGAAACAGGCGCAGCTGACGCAGCTGCTGCGCCGCTACCAGGATTACCGGGCTTTCGCACTGATCGACCAGCGAGAACTCAAAGCGGCCAGGCACACTGTGCAATCGATGATCGCCGCGATTCGCAGCAGCGCTCCGGCCGTCGACGGGCTGGAGCACTTCGCCGCCAACGGCCCCGATCCCGAAGAGCTGAATCGGTGTTGGCAGAAATTCGGCAACGCCCACGATTTCTTCACTCAGCGCTTCTCGATGTTCTCGTTCCTGGCGGGGTATATCCAGCGGGCCCAAGACGCTCTTCCGAAACAGCCGGACTATGTCTCTCTCGGCGACGATCTCACGGCATTGGCCGGGCAGCTGGCGCCCTGGAACCCTTGCAGCGACCCAAGCCGGCTCGAAGAGCTTCACGCCGGATTCGAAAAGTGGCAGCAAATCTACCTGGCTCTCTACGACGAGGAGCACGGAAACTTCCAACGGCAGCAGAAATCGTCTCCGGTTCGGGAGGTTCTGGAGAGTCCCGAGCTGCGCCTCTTGGGACGCTTGGAGCGATTGCAATCGCTGGTCTCGGACGTCTCCAGCGCCTCGATTCGCAAGAGCTTTTCCGAGCGTTTCTCGTCACCTTGCGAGCGGGCCGTATGGGAAGAGCTGCAGCAGCGACCCGTCTGCTCCTGCGGCTACCGTCTCGGGCAGCAGCCCAAGGCGCCCACCCCGGAGCCGACGAAAGAGATTATTCACGCCCAGTTGACACACCTTTGGGAACAGATCCGCCACCCCCGATTTCAAGAACTCCTGGATCGCTTCGAGTTCCATCTGGGCCG
>JBFGHF010000144.1:0-8076 GCA_041578355.1 Acidobacteriota bacterium | reverse complement strand
AGCGCCATGCACGGAGGCAGGCAGCCATCCTGGAGGGAGCGTTCTCGGCCCTTTGCCACGGAGGACATCTTCTCTACTCTACGTGCTCCACCGAACCGGAAGAGAACCAGGATGTGGTCGGCGCCTTCCTCGAAAAGCACCCCTCGGCTCGGATGGAACGGCAGGGGGCCACTTTTCCCCAGCCCCATCCAGGGGACTGTTTCTATTGGGCTCTGATTAGACACGGCTGAAGCGGCTGTGTTAAATTTTTATCTTCGGAGTGTCTCGACACAGAAGGAGCAGCGGGCTGTCGAGAATCCCTACGGCTGACGGTTTTTTTCAATGTCTTCCTCACCCCGTCCCAAAAAGCGGTCGAGCCCCCGCGGATTTCGCGATTGGGGCCAACTCCTGGTCCTGAGCGCAATCCTGGTCGTGGCGGCCTTGCTCAGCGCCATTTTGGGAATGCGCTACGCCGTCCGCCGAGCCGAGGTCGAGGTGCCTCCCATTCAGGGTTACACCCTGAGCCAAGCCCGGGAGATTCTCTCCGACGTGGACCTGGAGCTGGAACGGATGGCGGAGCGCTACCACGACGAATATCCCGCCGGGGTGATCATCGCCCAGTCGCCTTCGCCGCTCGGAAAGATCAAGGCGAAGCGCGCGGTGCGGGTGGTGACGAGTCTCGGGAAGCGGGAGCGGCCGGTCCCCGACCTGGTCGGTTCCGAGCTGAGAGTGGCTCGTCTCAAGGCCCGTCAGGAAAACTATGAAATCGGTCGGGTGAGCGAGATCGTGGTGGAAGGGACGCCCGACGACAAGGTGCTGCGCCAGTCGCCGGCGCCCGGCTCCAACGCCGAAACGCGCAGAATCGACGTTCTGGTGAGCCGCGGCAACCCCGGTCGCTACTCCATGCCCGACCTCACCGGCAAGAACATCAATGAAGTCCGGCCCTACCTGGAGCGCTTGGGTTTCAAGCTGGCGGGTGTCGAGTATCGGTTTTACAGCAATGTCGGCAAAGGAACCGTGGTTCGGCAGTTTCCCGAACCCCGCGATCTTTTGCGCTCCAACGATTCCGTCAACCTCGAGGTCGCGCGCTGAGTATGTCTCGAATTCTCCCTTCTCTCCTTTCGGCCGACTTCGTCAATCTGGAAAGAGATATCCGCCTCATGGAGCAGGCGGGCGCCGAGGTTCTGCACCTGGACGTGATGGACGGCCATTTCGTCCCCAATCTCACGTTCGGGCCGCCCGTCATCCGCGCCATTCGTGAAATCACCAAGCTCACATTGGATGTGCACCTGATGATCAGCAACGCGGAGGAGAGCTTCCAGTCCTATGTCGAGGCGGGCGCCGACTGGCTGAGCGTCCATCTCGAGGCGGTCACCCACCTGGACCGGTTGCTCGACGCGATTCGTCAGGCCGGCGCCCAGCCGGGGGTCGCCCTCAACCCTCACTCCCCCCCTTTGCTGGTGGAGGAGGTCCTGGCCCGATGCCACCATGTGCTGGTGATGTCGGTCAATCCGGGGTTCGGAGGGCAGAAGTTTATTTCCTCCAGCCTGCAAAAAGTGCGAAAATTAAGGGAAATGATCTTGGCGAGGTCTTTGAGCATCCATATTGAGATAGACGGGGGAATCGATCTCGACAATGTTGGTGAAGCCTCTCGGGCAGGTGCGGATCTTTTGGTTTCCGGCTCTTCCATATTCGGGTCCGGCGAACCCAGCCGCACCTTTCGCGAAATGGCCAGCCGGCTCGAGGACCCAATCGGAGTGAACTGAGAAATGCGAATTTTTCAAATTATCGCGATTATCGTTGCCGCCTCCCTTCTGCTGGCTTGCGGGCAGAAGAGCGCGGATCTGCAGGAAGGCGCCGTCGCCCCGGACACAACCTTGTTCGAAAACGGCATGAAATACCTGGAAAAGAACCAGTTCATCAAAGCGCGGCTCGCCTTCCAGACTTTGGTCAACACCTATCCGGACAGCGAGTTCACGCCCATTGCCTTTCTTTCCATCGCCGACTCCTATTACCGTGAGAGCGGAACCGAAAACCTGCTTCAAGCGGAGTCCCATTACAAGGACTTCATCATCTTCTATCCGACCCACGAGATGGCCGACGACGCTCAAATGAAGATTGCCGCGATCAACGTCAGGCTGATGCGGCCGGCGGATCGGGATCCGACCTACGCCCGAAAGGCGGAGCAGGAGTTGGGCAAGTTCCTGCAAGACTACCCGGACAGTGAATTGGCGCCGACGGCTCGCGAGTTTCTCCGCGAAGTCCGTGAGAACCGCGCTCTGGGAATTCACCAGATCGGACGCTTTTATTACGGCCGGGGCGCCCACCGGGCTGCGGAAGAGCGCTTCAAGGATGTGATCTCGACCTACGACGATTTCAGCAGTTCGGACGAGACGCGGTTTTTTCTGGCCCAGGCTCTGGAGAAGCTCGACCGCATCGATGAGGCGGCCATTCACTATTCCATCCTCGCCGCGGAATTTCCCCACAGCCAGTACTTCGACGAAGCCAAGGAACGGCTGATCCTCTTCGAAAAACCTATCCCTCCCGTGGATGAACAAGCCGCCCAACGGCATGAGGAGAATCGCCGAGTCGAAGATTTCTCCTTTCTCGACCCCATTCGAAGCGTTTGGCGGACCTTCACAGGCGGACCCGATCCCTATGAAATCGCGCGCCGTCGGGCAGAAGAGCGGCGCTTGGCGCGTCAAGCCAAGGAAGAGAAGCCAAAGTCCGACAACGGCGGCAACAATTGAGTTTCTTGCAGCGGCCTGTTGAAAAGACGCCTTCATCTCACCGACCGGACTTTTGATCGAGGTATGGGATGGCCCTGATTCTATTGGCGGACGACAACCTGACGACTCAAAAGGTCTTTCAACTCGCCCTCGAGCAGGAAGAATCGCGGGTCCGCTGCTTCAACACGGGGCAGGCGCTTCTTTCCCATTTGGCCACCGATTCGGCTGAATTGGTGGCTCTGAATCTCTCACTGCCTGACGGCAACGGCTACGACTTGTGCAGGCAGATCAAGAGCAACCCGCTGCATGCCCACATCCCCGTCGTCCTGTTGGTGGGCGCGTTCCAGACCTTCGATGAGGAGCGGGCCCGCGGAGCGGGCTGCACGGGACACCTTTCCAAACCCTTTGAAACCTCCGAATTGGTCAGGCTCGTCCGCTCCCTTTTGAACCAGGAGTCCGTCCGTGAGGATACCCTCGAGCAGGGGGTCGCCGACGACCAATCCGGCGATGGGGAACCGGCAGCCGCCGCCGGAACCGTTTTTGAATTGCTTCCGGGCCAGACCAGGGCCGGCTGGAAACGACTTCAGCGGGAACTCCATCTTGCCCTCGACCCCGCCCGAGTCTCGGTTGGAGAGTCTCGGCCCGAATCGGATGAGCCGGCCGTTGCGAAGCCCGGCCTTTCCGAATCCGGAATGGAAGACTTGCTGCAGAAACTGACGGCGCGGCTGCCTGCCGAACTGAGCCGGATTCTGCCCAGGCTCGTCGAAGAGGCACAAGCGGAAGCCGAGTCGTCTTCGACTGACTCAGATTCGCCTTAGCCTCAGACCGACTTTGCGCGCCAGTCCGCTCTGCGAGGGAATCAAACCGACGTTCCTGACTCCGCTGCACGGCCATGGGAATCTCGAGTGTTTGTTATAATTCGACCTTATTCCGAAAGTTCGACCAGCGGAGCCGTAGCGGACCCGAGAGCTCTTCGAAATCGCCCCTTGAGTTGCTATGAGCCAGGACATTCCGAAAACCTACGATCCTCGAAAAGCCGAGCTGCAGTGGTACTCGTTCTGGCTTGAGAACGAATTGTTTCGCGGCGACCCCGACTCGGAAGGCGAAGCTTTTTCAATCGTCTTGCCGCCTCCCAATGTCACCGGGTCGCTGCACATGGGGCACGCCCTCAACATCACTCTGCAGGACATTCTCGTCCGTTGGCAGCGCATGAAGGGGCGGAACGCCGTCTGGGTCCCGGGGACCGACCACGCCGGCATCGCCACCCAGAACGTCGTCGAGCGGCAGCTTGCCGAAGAAGGATTGCACCGCAACGACCTTGGCCGGGAGAAGTTTGAAGAACGGGTTTGGCAGTGGAAGGAAGTCTCCGAGAAGAAAATCCTCACCCAGGTCCGGCGCTTGGGCTGTTCCTGCGACTGGAGCAGGACGCGCTTCACCATGGACGAGGGGCTTTCGCGCGCCGTCCGCCAGGTTTTCGTCGAACTCTACCGTGAGAAGCTCATCTACCGCGGCGAGTATCTCGTCAATTGGTGTCCTCGATGCTCGACGGCCATCTCCGACCTGGAAGTCGAGCACTCTCCCGTTCGGGGAAACCTCTGGCATCTCAAATATCCCGTGGAGAACAGCGACGAATACATTGTCGTGGCGACGACGCGCCCTGAGACGATGCTCGGTGACACGGCTGTGGCGGTCCATCCCGACGACGAACGCTACATCGGACTGCAGTCGAAGCATGTCATCCTGCCCCTCATGGATCGGCGTCTTCCCGTGATCGCCGACTCGTTTGTCGACCGGGAATTCGGGACCGGAATCGTCAAGGTGACGCCGGGTCACGATCCCAACGACTTCGAAGCGGGCCGACGCCACGAGTTGCCCGTCATCCGCGTCATCGGGGAAGACGGCAAGATGACCCCGCAGGCGGGAGCCTACGCGGGCCTGGACCGGAGTGAAGCTCGGCAGCGAGTCGTGGCCGACCTCGAAAAAGCCGGTCTTGTCGATCGGGTCGAGGAGCACGAGCACAACGTGGGAAGCTGTCAGCGCTGCGAGACGATCGTCGAACCGCTGGTCTCAACGCAGTGGTTCGTGCGCGTCAAGCCTCTCGCCGAACCCGCCATCCAAGCGGTGGTAAAGGGCAAGACGCGCTTCGTTCCGGAGAACTTTGCCCGCGTTTATTTCGAGTGGATGCACAACATCCATGATTGGTGTGTGAGCCGTCAGCTTTGGTGGGGACACCGGATTCCTGCCTGGTTCTGCGACGATTGCAGCGAAATCATCGTGGCGCTCGACGAGCCGGATCGGTGCCAAGCCTGCGGTTCAGCGTCCCTGCGTCAGGAATCGGATGTGCTCGACACCTGGTTCAGTTCCGCCCTCTGGCCCTTCTCCACTCTGGGTTGGCCGCGCGAAACCCGCGAGTTGGAGGTCTACTACCCGACGTCCACCCTTGTCACCGGGTTCGACATCATCTTCTTCTGGGTCGCCAGGATGATGATGATGGGTTTGCGTTTCATGGGCGAAGTGCCCTTCCGCCAAGTCCACATCAACGGCTTGGTGCGCGACGAAAACGGCCAGAAGATGTCGAAATCGCGCGGCAATGTGATCGATCCTCTGGAACTGATGGACGAGTTCGGGGCGGACGCCATTCGCTTCACCTTGAGTGCCATGGCCGTGCCGGGCACAGACATTCCTTTTTCCGTCAGCCGAATGGCCGGGTACCGCGCTTTCTGCAACAAAATCTGGAACGCCGGACGCTTTCTTTTGTTGAATCTCGAAACAGGAAAGCCGGTCACCTCCGAAGAGATCGAGTCTTACCGGCAGGCGGGGGATCTGACGCTGGAAGACCTCTGGATCCTGAGCCGCCTTCAAAGCCTGATCGCGGAAGTCGACCGCAACCTGGAGAGTTTCCGCTTCCACGAGGCCAGCAACGAGCTCTATCACTTCTTTTGGCACGAGCTGTGCGACTGGTATATCGAACTGGCCAAGCCCCGCATCGGCAGCGACGACCTCGAGGTCCGACGTCTGGCTTCGAGAGTCGGCCTCTACGTCTTGGAGAGGGCGTTGCGGCTGCTTCATCCCTTTGTGCCTTTTGTAACCGAGGAACTCTGGCAGCGCTTGCCCCACGAAGGCATCAGCGTGATGACGTCCTCCTATCCGAAGTCCAGGCCGGAATGGGTGGAACCGGAGAAGACGGAGCAGATGGAAGCCCTGCAGGAGTTGATTTCCTCGATTCGCACCGCCCGGACGGAAAACAGGATCAGCCCTCGCAAGCAAGTTCCTTGTCGAATCCACGTCTCCCGAAAGGAGGGCAGGGAGTTCCTGCAGGGACAAGTCCATCACCTCGAGGAACTGGCTCGTGTCGGGCCTCTCGAGTTCACCGATTCTTTGCCGGACGGCGGAGTCCAGATTCGCGGAGTATCGCGCCTGGCCGAATTCGCTCTTGCGATCGAGGACCTCATCGACGTTTCCGCGGAAAGGAAGCGCTTGGGTCGTCAGATCGAAAGAATCGAGGCGGAAGTGGGCAACCTTGTGAACAGGCTCTCCAACTTGGATTTTCTCGAGAAAGCTCCCGAATCGGTAGTAGCCGGAGTTCGCGAGCGTCATTCCGAATCGCTGCGTCGCCTCGGCCGGCTCAAGAACCAGCTGGATGGACTTTCCTGATCTCGACCTCCGCATCAAGGAGGCCCTGCGAGAGGACCTGGGCCGTGGTGACCTGACCACGACCGGTGTTCTGAGGGGGGCGGCGACTCTCGTCGAGGGTCGCGTCCTGGCACGGCAATCTCTGGTGATGGCGGGTTGGCCGCTTTTTTTTGAGAGTCTTCGGGCAATTGGGAGAGATCGAAGCTGAGGTCCTCCACGCCGAAGGGAGTCAGGTCGAAGCGGGGCTCATGGGAACGCTCCGAGGCAGCGCGCGGGTCCTGCTCTCCGCGGAAAGGGTGGCTCTCAACCTCCTGCAGCGGACCTGTGGGATCGCCACCCGGACGCGGCACCTCGTCGAGTTGACGGCGGGAACCGGAGTGAAGGTGCTCGACACTCGAAAGACCACTCCCCTGTGGAGGGCGGTGGAAAAATACTGCGTCGTCGCGGGCGGTGGATTCAACCATCGCTTCGGACTCGACGACGCCGTACTGATCAAGGAGAACCACATCGCATTGGCGGGCGGAATCAAGCAAGCCGTCGAGAACTGCCGCTCCTTCGTCCCCCATCTGCACAAGATCGAAGTGGAAGTGCGCAATCTGGAGGAACTCGACGAGGCGCTCGAGACGGGATGCGAAGCTATCCTTCTGGACAACATGTCCGTGGAGGAGGCGACGGAGGCGGTTGCAAGGGTCGCGGGCAGATGCTTGCTCGAGGTGTCGGGCGGCATCGACGAATCCAACATCCGCTCCTACGCGGAGACGGGAGTCGACTTCATCTCCGTCGGCGCCCTGACGCATTCGACGCCGGCCTCCGACATCAGCTTGCTGATCGAGCCCGCCCTCGCCCACCCCCAAGGGACAGTCTGAAATACCCAGGGGAACCCGAGCCCTGGGGGACACTCTGAAGGGCGGAAGCCTCGGAGTCTCGGATTTGACGAAGCTGGGAGTAGGATGACCTCAACGGAGAGAACTCGACAGAGACCTTTCAGCCCGACATCGGCTGTGAAAAAGGAAACAGGCATGAGGCTGATCCGTCGTGTCGACTGGCTGAAGACTGTCGGCTCGACCAACGATTATCTCAAACAGTTCGTCGACCTCGGCCATCCGCATGCTGCCGTGGCGGGAAGCCAATCCCAGGGCAAGGGACGACACGGCCGGTCTTGGCATTCGCTCGAGGGGGAAGGGCTCTACACTTCCATTCTCATCTTCCCTGAGTTGCCCAGTAAAAGGGCGCAGCTCTTGAACGCGATCTCGGTGTTGGCCATCGTCGCCTCCATCCGTGAGCTGATCGGGGACACGGCTTCCCCAACCGCTCTGGGAATCAAGCCTCCCAACGACGTGTTGCTCAACGGGAAGAAGATCGCCGGGGTCCTCGTCGAAACCGCTTCCTTGGGGGAATCCATCCAATGGGCCGTCGTCGGCATGGGAGTCAACCTCAGTCAAGAAAGTTTCCCGCCCGCCGATTATCGGGTCACCCCCACGTCTTTGCGAATGGAAGGCTTGAAAAGCGAGAGCGCGGAAGCGTTCTATTATCGGCTGGAACGGCAGTTCGAAAGCCTCTATCGAAAGGCGAGCTCGGGTTTCGCAGCGCAAATTCAAGAAGAGTATGACCAAGCGGTCCTAGAGTCGCAGGAAGGTCGATCATGAGCATTTTTGATTATCGGGAAAAACCGGGCTACTTCCGTCGTCTGAAGGACGCCTTGGCGGTCACCAAGGAAGATCTCAGCACTCGCATT
>JBFGHF010000143.1:0-8088 GCA_041578355.1 Acidobacteriota bacterium | reverse complement strand
CTCTTGGGCAGCTGGCCTTCGGCAACTTCGCTGGGCTCGCTGGCGGCCTTGTCAGCGCTGAGCTTCCTGTTGGGCGGCTGGGCATTCAGGAGCACCAAGCGGGAGTTCATCGATGTCCTCTGAGATTCCCGAGGCTCCCGTGATCCGGCTCCGAAAACTGTCCAAGAAATATCCCATCTACCGCAAGCCGAGTCACAAGCTGCTGGAATTGCTGACCTTGCGCCGAAAGCGCTTTCACGAGGAGTTCTGGGCGCTGCGAGACCTCGATTTGGAAGTGGAAGCGGGCGTGACCCTGGGGGTCGTGGGCCAAAACGGTTCAGGAAAGAGCACGCTGCTGCAGATCCTGGCCGGCATCCTGCAGCCTTCGCGGGGGGAATGCCTGGTGCGGGGCAAAGCAGCCGCACTGCTCGAGTTGGGAGCCGGCTTCAATCCGGAATTCAGCGGGCGCGACAACGTCTTCATGAACGGCGCCATCCTGGGTTTTCCCCCAGAGTTCATCGAGAGGCAGCTCGAATCCATCCTGGCCTTCGCCGAGATCGGGGACTTCATCGATCAGCCCGTCAAGACCTACTCCAGCGGGATGTTCATGCGTTTGGCTTTTTCGGTGGCCATCCACGTCGACCCGGACATCCTCCTGGTGGACGAGGCCCTTGCCGTGGGAGACCTCGTCTTCCAGCACCGCTGCACCCAGCGAATGCGCCAGTTGCGCAAACAGGGGACTACGATCGTGTTCGTGACCCACGACCTGGAAGCAGTGACTCGCTTTTGCGACCGGGCGATTCTACTCGATCGGGGCAGGAAACTGGAGGACGACACGCCGGAAAAAGTGGTTCTTCGTTACCGGGCCTTGGTATTCGAGCGCGAACGGCGGGCGGCGGGCGACCGAGAGGCACTGGCTGCCCCGCCCACCGAAGACTATCTTCCCCTCGTCAAGACCATCCCCTACATCCACAACCGCTACGGCGAAGGCAACGCCAAGATCCTGGGGATCATTCTCTTGGGCTCGGGCGGCGAGGTTCTCAACACCGTGGCAGCCTATCAGGATGTCGAGCTTCTGGTCTCGGTCGAATTCCTGCGCGAGGTCAAAGACCCCATCGTCGGATTCACTCTGCGCGACAAACTGGGAACGGATATCAGCTCCTCCAACACCTCTTACGAAGAAGTTTTTCTCCCCGACGCTCCGGCGGGCACCATCTACACCGTCGCCTTCAGCTGGAAGGTGCCCCCCCTGAGGCCGGGCAGTTATTCGCTGTCGCCCGCGGTCGCCAGGGGGAGCATCTGGGACCACAAGATCGAAGATTGGATCGACAACGCCTACATTTTCGACATCCCCGATCAGGGGCTGGTCTACGGACAGTTGCGCCTGCCCGCACGCGCCCGCTTCACCTCCATGAGGTCGGAAGAACTTCCAGAGGCGTCCCCGGGGCCCGGACCAGCATGACACGGCCCGTCGTCGCAACCTTCACCCGCCACGACCGAACCTGGTTGGCCGCTTTTGCCGTCGTAATGGTTACCCATCTGGTCTGGCTTCTTCTCGATCAGGCTCCGCCGATCTGGGATATGGCGGTGCACCAGCTGCAAGGTTGGAATTACCTGCGCGCCTGGAAAGACGGGCTTCTCTGGGAAGACTTCGCCCGAATCTCCACCAGTTATCCCCCCCTCTACTATCTGCAAGAAGCATTCTGGCTGGGACTGCTAGGGGACACTCGGCTGTTGGCCTTCTGGGCGAATCTCCCGGGGATCTTTCTGACCGGTTTCGCCACCTACCGCATGGGTCTGCGTCTGCTTCGCCCCGGCGCCGCCGTGGGAGCGGGAATCCTCGTCCTTCTGCTGCCCATGGTGGCCTGGACGAGCCGCGAATCGCTGCTCGACGGGCCGTTGATGGGCTGGACGGCGTTGGGGGCGTTCCTCATCCTGAAGAGCAACAGCTTCCTTCACATCGGCTGGACTTTGGCTTTCGGAGCGGTTTGCGGCGCCGGTGTCCTGACCAAGTGGACTCTTCCCCTCTATCTGGTTTTCCCCGTCTGCTACGGATTGTGGAGGTCTCGTCGCCTTTCGGCATCCCTCACCAACCTGGCCGGCGCCGGTCTTCTGGCCGCACTGCTGGCACTTCCCTTCTACGGACCTCATCTGGGAGAACTGGCGTCGCGCTATCCGACCACGGATCAGGCGGGCCTGATTCCCTGGAAGCCCTTCCCCCGACACGGTGAGCCCGGCCTGAACAATCTTTGGGGATGGATATACTATCCGCGCGTCTTGGCGAGCTACTTCCTGCAACTCCCGCTGACGCTTTTTTTCGCAGCGGGCCTTTTGCGTTCCTGGTCCCGATCGGACGCGAAATCAGCGGATGCAGAAGACCGGGTCGTCGGTTCCCTGGACAACCGCGGGTTTCTGTGGATCTGGCTTCTGGGAGGGCTGTTCATAGCGACGTTTCTGTCGCCCAAGGATCCGCGCTTCGCGTTACCCCTGGCCCCGCCGCAGGCGTTGCTTCTGGCCAGCTTCTGGCAGTCCCGGCCTCGAGTCCTCAAAGGGCTGATGGCCTGCGCGGCGGTCCAGTACCTGTTCGTCTCCTTCTGGATCTTCGAGCCGGTCCGTCTCGCCGTCAACCAACTACCGGACGACCGCGATTTTCAGAGTCTGCAGCGCGAATGGGTCTTTCTGGAAAGCGATTACCAGGGCGTTTTGGGTCCCCCCCGCCACGAAACCTGGCCCTATCGGCAAATCGTCGACCGACTCCCTCCCGGAGCATCGGTGGCGTTTCTGCCCCAGCTCCCCCGTTTCCACCCGGTGGGGCTGCGGCTGGCCGCCGTGCGTCGCGACCGCCGCCTGAACGCCTACCCGCTGGGAGAGATTCCGAACTGGCGAGCCGTTTTCGAGCAGAGCGAGTTCCTCGTCACCAAGTCCGGCCAGCAGGGAATCTCCTTCATCACCATCTACAACGTCGAGATCCAAGCTGCCGCCTCAAATTGGCCGGAGTTGGGATCCTGGCCCGCCCCCGACGGCTCGACCGTGAGGTTGCTGGGGAGGGAGTAAGGAGGCGTCAGTCGCTCCACGGATCGACGCGACGGCATCCCGCAGGGCAAGCGACATCTGTCCCAGACTCAAAATCTGGTGGCTCGGCAGCGCAGCGGCCACCAGCACCATCAACTGAGCCGCGCGCGTCAGCAAGCGGCACGCCGGATGAACGGTCCACGGGGCGTCGTTGTCGGATCGTCGCCGGACGTCGCCTGCAATCCAGCTTCGGACACGGGGGCTGAACCACCCGTAACGGACAGCCAAGGTGGACCGGACAGCTTTCCCGCCGCTTGCTCACTCGGGCGGCTCAGTGCCGGACTCACCTCTCTTCTTGAACTCGGCCGCCAGGCCCTGAAGGCCGGCCTTGGCGTCGCCGAGGCGCATGAACGGTCCACGGGTCGTCGTTGTCGGATCGGCGCCGGACGTCGCCTGCAATCCAGCTTCGGACACGGGGGCCGAACCACCCGTAACGGACAACCAAGGTGGACCGGACAGCTTCCCCACCGCTTGCTCACGCGCGCGGCTCAGTGCCGGACTCTCGACCCTCGGGCAGGCGCCAGCCGGCGGCCCCAAGCCCCCAGCCCCAGGCCCCAAGCCCCAGGCCCCAAGCCCTACCGCGCGTCGGCGATCTTGCGGGCGGTGCGGACGAAGGCTTGGCAGAACTTGGTCAGATAGTCGAAGTCGAAGTTCTCGTCGGCTTCGTCGGAAGGGCGATGGTAATGGCGTGTGGTTTCGGAATCGAACTTTCGAAAACCAGGGCTGAAGATCACCGCCGGGATTCCGCGGCGGGAGAAGTTGGCGTTGTCCGAGCGGTTGATCAGTCCCCGCGCCTCGGGCGGTTCCGCAACCGCCTCGAGCCCGGATTCGGCGGCGGCCGCCTCGAAATGAGGCCGGCGGCCCGAATCCCCGAGTCCGATCACGGTGACGACGCCGGTGTCACTGTAGCCGCCTCCGTCGACATTGAGGGCGAAAACCGTTTTCTCCAAGGGGACGATTGGGTCGGCAACGTAGTGGGCGCTTCCGAGCAGACCCTGTTCCTCGCCGGTCAAGGCCAGAAGCACGATCGAACGCGCGGGTGGACGCAGGGTCAGCGAGTGGGCCGCGCTGAGCAGGGCCACGACGCCCATTCCATTGTCGCGCGCCCCGTTGAAAATCACATCCTCGGGAGTCGCGAACATCTTGTCGCCACCGCTGCCGAGATGATCGTAATGGGCCATCAGGGCCACGAATTCGTGTTTCAGATTGGGATCGGACCCCGCAATGACTCCCACCACATTGCGTGAAGCAACCGGCTGCAGATCCCAGGCAGGCACCTCGAACGAAGCCATTTCTTCGCCCAATTCCTCTCCATCCTCAGCCGCCTCGAGATGGAGAACGACATGGGGAATCGCCTTGTATTCCTCTGCCTCCCCGGCCAGCACCAGGGGACGGCGGGAAACAAAGTCGCGCAATCGGTTCCAGCGGTTGCCCGAGTAGATCTCGATCAAGGCCACCGCCCCCATCTCTTGCAGCTCGTTCATGTCGGGGCGTCCCGGCATGCGGAAGCGGGTGGCCACGACTTTTCCGCGGGCAGTGTTGGCCTCGGACCCGGAGCTGTCGCGATTGGTGTGCTCCAAAAAGACAACCGGCGTGGGCTCCACCGACCCCTCGCCGCGAATCAGCAAGAGATTCTCACCCAAGCTCCAAAGGCGATCGCGGAACTCGACGGAAGCTGTCGCAGGGGGCTGGGGACGAATCAGCCCCACGGTTTGAAAGTAGTCTTTCTGGCCGGCCGGGGGTTCGACTCCCGCAGAGCGGAACTGCTCTGCGATGTAACGGGCGGCCACGTCGTTGCCGGACGTGCCGGTCTCGCGGCCCGCCAACTCGTCCGAGGCCAAAAAGCGGAGTTGGGACTCCAGGACCGCCTTTTCCAGTCCTTCCTCGGGGAGCCTTTCCGGCTCGCCGAGGAGAGAGCTCGAGAACACTCCGATGAGCCCGATTCGCAGCGCGAAATTCATGCATACACCCTTTCCCGGCTGACAGACCGCCCAGCCATCTTACCCCACGTCGGGCATAAGGCTTCAGGTTCCGTCGCGGAGTCCCTGTACTGGGCGCGAGCACCCCGGGGCCGGAAGCTCGGAACCTGCAGCCCGGAGTCTGGAGCCTGGAGGCCCTCTGCGTTATAGTGCAGGCCCATGTCAGCAAAAAAGAAGTCACTCACTCGTCGAAGCTTTCTTCAAGCCACCGCCGCGGGAGCCGCCGCGGCTCCGATTCTCAGCGCCAGGAGCTACGCCCGGGTCAAGGGATCCAACAACCGCCTGCGGATCGGGATGATCGGATGCGGGGGGATGGCGCG
Organism: Acidobacteriota bacterium; assembly: GCA_041578355.1. Taxonomy (GTDB): domain Bacteria; phylum Acidobacteriota; class UBA6911; order RPQK01; family JANQFM01; genus JBFGHF01. The sequence goes on along the minus strand of JBFGHF010000143.1, from coordinate 2,738 downwards.
CAGCCATCTCAACGCCTTGCTCGACATCGACGACGTCGAAGTCGTGGCTCTCTGCGACGTTTATGAAACCCGCGCCCGAGCTTTTCAGGATCAGGTGTACCGCAGCGGCGGAAGGGCGAAGCGGATTTCCGACTATCGAAAACTGCTCGAAGTGGAAGGACTCGACTACGTCAACATCGCCACTCCCGAACACTGGCACCATCGTCAGACCCTCGACGCACTCGACGCCGGACTGCACGTCTACTGCGAGAAGCCGATCACGCACAATGTGCAGCAGGCCCACGAGGTCCTCGACAAAGTTTCCGCCAGCGGATTGAAAATGCAGGTCGGGGTCCAGGGAATGAGCGACGACAGCTATTCAAGCGCGTTTCAGGCGATCAAGGACGGCAAGTTGGGACCCGTGGTCCAAGCTCAGATCGACTACGTCCGCAACCACTCCTTGACCCGCGGTCCCTGGCGCACGGGAGTTGATCCAACCCTACCTCAGCCCGACGACTTGGATTGGGAGGGTTGGCTGGGCCCCGCTTCCAAGCGGCCCTGGGATGCCAGGCGATTCTTCGAATGGCGCTGCTACCGCGATTATTCCGGCGGGGTCGCATCGGACCTTTTCGTCCATCGCCTGACCCGCATCATCCGGGCCTGCGGCTTGGGGTACCCGACACGGGTCACCGGCATGGGAGGCATCACGGTCTGGGAAGACGGACGGGAGCTGCCCGACAACTTCGAGATGCTCGCCGAATATCCGGCCGTGGAAGGGGTGACGCCCGGAATGACCGTCCATGTCCTGGGCACCATGGCCAACGGCCATCGCAACGAACATCTGATTCGCGGCCATGACGCTACCCTGATTTTCAACCGACAGGGTTGGAGGATCGTCGAGCAGGGTTCCGGCGAAACGCTGGAAGAACACGAGAAAACCGGAGCTGAGGACGTCTCTCTCCATCATCAGAATCTCCACGCGGCGATCCGGTCCGGCGAGCAGCTGCGTTGTCCCGCCGAACTGGGCGTCCTGGGGCTGACGGCTGTCGACGGGGCCAACCAATCCTGGTTCGAGAAGCGCATGCTGAACTGGGACGACGAAGCCAGGCGTTGGGTGTGACCGCGGCGCGAGCGACTCTGACAGAGCCGCGTTGGTGAGAACGCGGACAAGGTGTGGCGGGAATCTGTCTTCGTTCTCACGAACGAAGTTCTGTCAGGGGCGCCGCCCCGGATTTGGGCAACACGGCTCTTACGAACGAAACACAGTCATGGTTGCCGCTTTCCAGACAGGGCAGTGCGACGCCGCGAATCCCCGTGCTTCGAACGCCCCCCTGCTTTGAAACATCCTGACGCTTCCTCAGTATTAACCAACGTTGGTACGCAGAACCGGAAACAGACATCGCGAGGGAGAAAATGATGAAAAATCGATACGCTGCAATTGGCTTGACCCTGCTCTTTTTGTTGACCTCGGCTTTCGCCTTCGGCCAGGGCCCGAAACGGGAAAGGATGGGCCGCGATCATGATCGCGGCATGCACGAGCGGGGCGTGCCTCTGCGATTCATGCAGCGGGCTCTGGACTTGAGCGACGAGCAGGTCGCCGAAATCCAGCGTCTGCAAGATGAGAGCCGGGTAGTCGGCCGGGAATTGAGGGCCGAGGAGCGGGAACTGCGGCGTCAGTTGAAAATACAGGTCGACGCCGAGCAACCCTCTCAGGAGGAGATCGGGGCGCTGGTTCTCGCGCTCAAGGACCTGAGGACGAAGATGCGTGAGAACCACGAGTCACTCAAGGCCCAGATCGATACCGTCTTGACGCCCGAGCAACTCGAGGAGCTCGAGGAGTTGCGGGAGCACCGCAATCGTCGAGGGCCGCGTGGTCCACGGCGACCGAGAGGCAACTGAGAAAGTCAGTCACGCTCTGACGTACAACCCGCGCCGTCTCCTGCACGGCGCGGTTTTTTTTATGCGCGATGGGATTGAGACTGCCGCGCCCAACGCTGGGAAATGTAGCCGCCGATAATGTCGAACAGGATGTAGAGCGACAGAAAGGTGTAGAACGAAAGAACCAGGAGAAGGATTGAAAAAGCTGCCCACATCATCGTCTTCCACCTTTCCCGCCGGGCTTGCAGCGGCATTACAAGTGTCGTTTTAGAAAACTCGGAATCAGCCCGCTGTTGTCGAGGAAGGAAGTCCTGTTCTCGGCTTCTTCTCCTTCCCCACTGTCCTCCATCGACTCATGTTCCGCGGCCGCTTCCGGCTGCGTGTCCCCTCGAAACAGATCCGCTGCGCTCGCGGCTTCTTCCCGTCCCGGCTCGCTTTGAATCGGGGCGGTCGAGGACTGCTTCGTTCGAGACCCGGAATGGATCATCCGCGCCGTGTCCTCGACGGCCTTGAGAGCTTCCAAACTGGTTTCAACGCCCCGCAATCGGAGGTCCAGTTTGTTGATCTCGTCTTGAAGAGAGGTCCTTTGTTTCTCGATCGACTCGACCTCCGCTCGAAAACGCGAGCGAAGGAGGTCGGTGTCCAGATTCATTGGCAGGCTCTCCTTTCTCTTAGTGTCCTGCGGCGGCAGTTTGTTACACGTCGGGTTATTGCCGCCCTCTCCGAGACAGAATTTTCGGTTGTGAACTCCAGCCTTCATTCTCACCCGGTCGGGGGCGAAAGAGCAGTGACGGGTGACACAGGTTGGTCCTTGGGGCTCGGGGCTTGGAATCGGAGCCGGCAATGCTGACAGAGCTTCGTTCGTGAGAACGAAGACAAAT
>JBFGHF010000142.1:0-8105 GCA_041578355.1 Acidobacteriota bacterium | reverse complement strand
GTGCTTCAGGTCGGGGTCGAGTTGCAGCAGGATGCCCTCGATGGTGAGCTGCGACTTGACGAACAGCACCAGGTTCAGAGGGATTTGAAAACCTCTCTGCGTCAAGGCCACGATCAGCTTCTGCAGCAAATCGAACGCCCCCTCCCCCGGTTGCTGAGAGAGGACATCCTCCACGGCCAGGTGGATCCCTCTTTGTGCGTCCACCAAGTCCGGCGCGCCTCCTTCGATGAGGACACCGGCGTGCCGCTGCAACCGCTTCCGGTCTCTGAGCCGGGCGCCCACCAGGAGTTGAACCAGGCCCTTGCGCTCCTCCCGGGTAAAGCGCCCCGCCAAGCCCCAGTCGAGCAAGGCGATGCGATAGGGATCGTGGGGTCGGGGTGAATGGAACACATTCCCGGCGTGAGGGTCGCCGTGGAAGAGGGTTTCCTCCCCGTTTGCGAACAGGACGTCGAAAGTCAGCGCGTCGCTGAGCCGCCTGGCCATCACGCGGCGGGCGCGTGGATCCTCCGGGAAGGCGTCCGAGATCTTCACGCCTTCCATGAACTCCATGCAGGTGACGGTCTCTGTGGAGGCCGGGTAGATTTCGGGCACCGCGATCCTTCCATTACCCCGGTAATAGGTGCGGGCGCGCCGCAGGTTTGCCTGTTCCTGAGAGACCATGACCTCTCTGGACAGAGCCTCCCGAATTTCCTCGAAGGTCTCCGAGAGGGGAACATCCCCGATCTGGTAAAAGTCCCGCTGCTCGGTGAAATAGCGGCTCAGCGCGGCGAAGATTTCCAGCTCCTCCTCGAGGGCAGCCACGGCGTAGGGCTTGATGACTTTGCAGACCGCCCTTCTCGGCTCGGAGTCTCCGGGCAGTACCAATCGGGCCTCGATCACAGCGCCCACACTGGCCTCGGCCAGCAGCCCCTCGGCGAACTCCATCTGGAGCCTGTCGAGGGTCTCGGCTCCCAGCTCGGCAACGATGGAATCGATCAATTCGGCGCGGCCGACGGTTGAAATCTCGTTCTCCAATGTCTGCAGGGAGTGACGGAAGTCTTCGGGCACCCGGGGGTGGCGAGCCAGGATCTGACCCAGTTTCTGGAGAGTCGGCGTGCGGGTGAGAAGGTGGATGGTGCGGCTGCCCCGGGCCGTCTCAGCCGGCAGCGACATCTGGCCCACCACTCGGCGCAGCAGCCGCTCCTCGGTGAGCCGGTCGAGAAAAAAGAGCAGCGAATCGTGGACCACGGGATGCCATTTTTCGAAGCCGGGAGAGAGCAACTCCAAGACTTGCGATTGATGAAGCAGCAACTCGGACAGTCGGGGCCGCCATTTGCTCCAACCCAACGACTGCAACAGCTCGACGAGTGCCTCCTGTTTCGCCGGTTCCGGGTTTCCCCGAAGCTCGGTCAGCAGGGATAAGAGCCGTGCAGCCTCCGGTGAGTCGGCCAGAATGGAGCTGAAGAGTGCTCGGGTTTCCGTGGCCACATCGTAGCTGCCATAGTGATCCATGGGGGTGGGTAAAGGGACTTCGGAGGCATGACCCGGGCTCCAGGCGCAGGCCATCACCAAGAATAGCCCGAGTGGAAGCGTCTTTTTTCTAACCGAGAGCCCCGAGTCGTCCATCGTTCAGCAACCCGATGCGTCGCAAGCCTTGCCGCGGCCGCGGTTCCTGCCCGACACTTTGGCCGCCAGCTGCCTCCCCGGCTCGGAAATCCAAGCGAGGGCGGCTGCAGTCTGGCCTGTTCCTTGATCTCTATAATAAATCCAAAACATGTCGACGAAAACAAAGCCGGGCAGGACCCCATCCAGCACTCTTTGGTGTTGCGACGCATTCCCTGCGCAAATCGACCCCGCCACCCGGGCAATCGCGGGCTTGACTGAACCGAGGGGAATCCAGTAGCCCTACAATGCATGCGGGCGGCGGAATGGATCAGTCTGGTTTTCTATGTCGTCCTGCTGGTCGTCTTGCTGCGCCAGGGACAGCGGCGGCGCTTGCGGGCCGCTTTGTTGGGCGTGGCTGGAATTGGCCTGGTGGCGGCCGCTCAGTTCGCCCCGGCCGGACTGGGCGATGCCACCGCCTCGCGGCTCCGTGACTGGCTGCCCTGCCTCTTCATCCTGATCGCCTACTGGCAGGCGGGAGAGTTCTTCCAAAAGCCGAACCAACGATTGCAGGCTCGCCTGCTCGATTTCGATGTCCGGCTCTTCGCCAGGCTGCGCTTTCCCTGGAGGGGTGCCGGCAGAGACTCCTTGGTGGCGGACTATTTCGAGATCGCCTATCTCTTCTGTTATCCCCTGATCCCTTTGGGCGTAGCCGTACTCTACCTCTTCGGGCTCTCCGGTCAGAGCGACGAGTACTGGGCGGTTGTCCTACCCTCCGCCTATCTCTGTTACGGACTGCTCCCCTTCGCCCAAACCCTGCCCCCGAGGATGTTGGAGGAAGAGCGAGCGCCAGCGGGGAGTTGGATCCGCAACCTGAATCTCAATGTGCTTCACCATGGCAGCATCCAGGTCAACACCTTCCCCAGCGCCCACGTCTCGGCGGCTACGGGCGCCTCGTTGGCGCTGTTCCCTCTTCTACCAGTGGCGGGAGCGATCTTTCTCTGGGCCGCCTTCAGCATCGCCGTGGGCGCCGTGGCAGGCCGCTACCACTACGCCGCCGACGCCCTGCTCGGAGCCGCCGTCGCATTGGGCGTCTTTCTGGTCAGGACGCTGTTCTGGTGAATCGGGGGCGCGTCAGTCACGGCCAAAGGCTTCCGGCGCGCCACGGCCTGGTTGCAAAGGAAGCCGAATCGGGTTGAGTTCCCGATGGGCCGCCTATACCCTGTCCGAAACGACTTGACACGAACGGGAGTTGGATTTGGCTTCTTTACTGCGCTTGATTATTCTGCTGGCGGTCTGCCTTTCGGTCGGTTTTCTGGGGTCGTTGGCCACTCGAACATCGGTCGACACCTGGTACGTAGAACTTTCCAAACCCTCCTGGACGCCACCCGACTGGGTTTTCGGTCCGGTCTGGACCAGCCTCTACATTCTGATGGCGGTCGCGGCCTGGTGGGTCTGGCCCCGCGCAGGCAGAAAAAGAGGCTTGTCCCTGCTTCTGTTTTCCAGCCAATTGCTGCTCAACCTGATCTGGAGCTACCTCTTCTTCGGGATGCGTTGGCCGGGCGGCGCAGCGATTGAAATCGTCGTCCTGTTGGCCTTCATCCTGGCCACGCTCTGGACTTTTGCGAAGGTCAGCCGGCTGGCCGGCTTGCTGCTGGCGCCCTACGCGGCCTGGGTCGGCTTCGCCATGGTCCTGAACTTCGAGATCTGGCGGCTCAATTCCTAGCAAGCGACCTCATACCCCCCGAGAGGCCGGGACCAGCACAGTTACAGTACTGCGTTCGTGAGAACGCAGACCCCCTCCCTGACTTTGTTCTGCAATCTGACGATTGCAGTACTGTAAGGGCAGCGCAACCGTTGCTTGGCAAAACTTGACCAGTTCGTGAACTTTCCGGCGGCCTAGCTGCCCTCGTGCAACGGATCATAAATCTCGAGCCACCCTTCAGCGGCCTTCGCCGCCGGCTTTGTTGCGCTGGCTCGGAATATGGCCCGATATGCCTCACTCGCAACGCCGCGCCGGACGACGACGATGACTCGCTGACCGGTGGCTCAGAACTTATGACGCGCTGCACAAGCGGGCAACACCCCCTTCCGATTGCAACTCTGAAGGAGCCTGCGCGCCGCTTGCTTTGCCCTGCCTGGCGATTATCATGGAGCACCATGAGACGACTGATTGTCGACGGGATGATGCTGACACTGATGGCGGGAATGATGGTGGGCGGGACCGCTGCTCAGGAAGCGCGCCAAGATCATCCCTCGGTGGATTTGCCCGCCGAATTGGCCCGCGTCCTTCGGGATTACGAGAAGGCTTGGAGCGCCCGGGACCCGGACGGGTTGGCCGCGCTTTTCACCGAGGACGGCTTTGTTCTTTCACCGCAACGGCCGCCGGTCCGCGGGCGGGAAGCGATTCGCCGCCGCTACCAGGGAAGCGGAGGACCTCTGGCCCTGCGCGCGCTCGCCTATGCGGCGGCAGGCGATGTCGGCTACATCATCGGCGCCTTTGCGCGGGAGCGCGGGGCCGACGACATCGGCAAGTTCACCCTCACGCTGCGAAAGGTCGAAGGCCGTTGGTTGATCATGTCGGACATGGACAACGGCAACACCAGGCCCGAGCGTCAACCTCCCGGCTGACGGAGGCGGAAGAAACAAAAGTCCAGGAACCGGTCGGGCCTTGCCGTCTAAGTCGGAGGTGCATCGGAGCCCTGCGTTTCAAGGAACGTCTTTTTGCGCCGGGCGGGGGTGTCCTCGGAATCGGATCCCTGGGACAGCAGAAGCGGCGTTCCGCCCTCCCGGTGGTAGGAATGGCATCATAATTGCCAAGGGTTCCGGTTATGAGAACTCACGGCATTCTCGCCCTGATCTTGGCGGCCGGCTCTTGGCTCTCAGCTCGACCGGCTGCGGGCTCGCCGCCTGAGCGCACTCTCGTCATCATGCTGGACGGCGTCGGGTTCCGCGATTTCGAAAAACTGCAGAGGCAGGGCCACTTCTCCTATCTGCATCAAGCCGGCAAGCTGGTGGCCCCTTTTCCGACCTTGACCAACCCGGCCCTGGCGGCCATGACCCGGCCGTTGGGAACCGCTGCCGCGGCGGGGTACGAGGATTATTATTTCGATCCGGACTTGAACCGGATGCGAGGCGGCGTCCTGGATCGGATGAGCCCCGGGTTTTCCCGGGCCAGCTATCGAGGGGTCTTCGATTTTCATCCTCCCGGTTACCTTTCGGCACTCGAGTATTTGGCGCCCCCCTGGAGCTGCCGCTGGATGTCGGCTCTCGATCTGAGCCTCGGGTTGCGGAAGTTTCGTAGATCCGGAAAGGAACGGTTTCTCCTCTACCTGGGAGCTACCGACTGCGTCAATCACATGGGCGGGGCGGGAAGCACCCTGGGATTTCTGAAAAAACTCGACGGCAGACTGTCCCGACTGATGGAGCAACGGCCCGGTTTGCGGATTGTCCTGGTGTCCGATCACGGCAACGAACCCTCGGAGTACCGGCGGGTTCGGATCGGTCGGGCGCTCAAACGAGCGGGCTACCGGATGGAATCGCGGCTTCGATCCGATCGGAGCGTGGTTCATCCGGCTTTCGGTCTGGTGGGGGTGGCCGTGCTCTTCACCAAGCCGAATCAGGCGAAATCGGTGGCTCAAGCCGTCGCCTCCCAAGAAGGCGTGCACTTCGCCGCCGTTCGGCAGGCAGACACCGTCTTCCTCTACGGCCGCGGCGAGCCCGCCCGCATCCTGCGGGAAGGCAACCTGATCCGATACTCCCCCGGGAGCGCCGACCCACTGCAACTGGGTGGAGAGTCCGCCAAGACCCTGGCGGAGTGGTTCGAGGCCACCAAGGACCATGTTTATCCACTGGCCGTCCATCGGATCTGGGAAGAGGCCGATGGTCTTGTCCGAAACCGGGCGACCGTGGTCGTCAATCTGGAACGAAAGGGCTACGCGGGCAGCCGTTGGCTGGACTTCTTTGTGAAACTCAAGGCAACACACGGCGGATTGTCCGATTCACAGAGCAACGGTTTCGTGGCCGATTCTCATGGCCCGGTCCCGGACGTCGTCACGGCCGCTCAGGTCGGTCTCATGCTGGCGGGTGGGCCACTCGAGCCGACGCCCTGAACCCTGAAAGAACTTCGTTGGTGAGGGCGTGTTGAGCCGAGAGCGAGAGCGAGCGGACCCGTACAAGCCTCCAGTTTGCGCGCTCTCGCTCCAGCTCTTCGATCTCGCTCAAGCTCTTCGATCTCGCTCAAGCTCCTCGGTCTCGCTCTAGCTTCTCGGTCTCGCTCCGCGCTCTTGCTCTTCGCTCTCGAAAACCACACTCAGACTACCGCAAGCCGCTCAAACCTAGCCTTCGTTCGGTCGCAGTCCTGTCCGCGTTCTCACGAACGCGGCTCCGTCAGAGTCGCTCGCCCCGCAGCTTGCTGGGCCGCCACCCCCCTGACAGAACTTGGTTCGTGAGAACCAAGACAAATCCCCGCCGCAGTCCTGTCCGCGTTCTCACGAACGCGGCTCCGTCAGGGTCGTTCCGCCAAGCCTGAGGGATCATGTCCGCTCGACATCTATGGTAAGGTTGAGAATCGGAGATCCAGCCGGGGAGAGGTTGACAGGCATGAAGTTCGTCGACGAGTTCCGCGATCCGGAGGTGATCCAGAAGGCAGCCAACGAAATCCGTCGCTTGGCCGATCCCGAACGACAGTACCGGATCATGGAAGTCTGTGGGGGCCACACCCACTCCATCTACCGCTTCGGGCTGAGGGACCTTCTTCCCCCTAATGTCGAATTGATCCACGGACCCGGTTGCCCGGTCTGCGTGCTTCCCATGGGGCGGATCGACGACGGATTGGCGCTTGCAGCCGACCCCGATGTGATCTTCACCGCTTTCGGAGACATGATGCGCGTCCCCGGAAGCAGTGGAACTCCGCTCGAACATCAGGCGCGCGGGAGAGACATACGGATCGTCTATTCTCCGACGGACGCCTTGCGAATTGCCCGTAGCAACCCTTCCAAGCACGTCCTCTTCTTCGCCATCGGGTTCGAGACCACGGCGCCTTCGACCGCCTTGACGTTGAAGCAGGCCAAGGCTGAAAACATTTCCAACTTTTCGGTCTTCTGCAATCACGTGACCATCATCCCCGCCATCCGCGCCGTGCTCGATTCACCCGACATGCGAATCGACGCCTTCATCGGACCGGGCCACGTCTCGACGGTCATAGGCTGCCGCCCTTACGAGTGGATCGCGGAAAGCGAGGGCAAACCGATTGCCGTATCGGGCTTCGAGCCTCTCGACATCCTGCAGTCGATCGTCATACTGCTGCGCCAACTTGGACGCGGAGAGTCCAAGGTAGAGAATCTCTACAAGCGCGTCGTCCCTTGGGAAGGCAACCGCGCGGCCTTGGCGGCCATCTTCGAGGTCTTCGAATTGCGCCCTTATTTCGAGTGGCGGGGCCTCGGATTCATCTCCCAATCGGCCTTGCGCATCCGTGAAGACTATGCCCGCTGGGACTCGGAAAAGCGCTTCGGGATCCCCGGCGTGCGGGTCACCGACCCCAAGGCCGCCCAATGCGGCGAAGTCCTCAAGGGCGTGCTCAAACCGTCCCAGTGCAAGCTCTTCGCAAAGGAATGCACACCGGAGAATCCCGTGGGCGCTCTGATGGTCTCCTCGGAGGGCTCGTGCGCGGCCTACTACAGCTACCAGCATCTCAAGACGGCGGCTGCAGGGAGCCTGGTCTCGTTGCGATGAGCGAGCCAAAGCTTGAAAAACCGCCAGAAGTCCGCTTCCGACAATCCCGCATCCAAATGGCCCATGGCGCCGGCGGAAAAGCAACACGCAGGCTGATCGAAGGACTTTTCGTCCCGCTGCTCTTCGAATCCTCTCCGGACCGGCTGGGAGACGCGGCACTCCTGGAGTTGAACGGGTCGCGCTTGGCAATCACCACCGACAGTTTCGTCGTCACCCCTTTGAGCTTCGCCGGCGGGTCGATCGGAAGGCTGGCGATCAACGGAACCGTCAACGATCTGGCCGTCTCCGGCTCGCGCGCCGAGATCATCGTCACCAGTTTCGTGCTCGAGGCGGGACTCGCCACGGAGATACTGGAGGCCCAAGTGCGGGAAATGGGCGAAGCAGCCCGCTTGGCGGGCGTAAGGGTGGTCGGAGGAGACACCAAGGTCGTCGATCACGGCAAAGCCGACCAGATGTACGTCACCACGACCGGCTTGGGCCGCTTGCTGCCCGGGGTGGAACTCGATCCGGCAGCGATCCGACCGGGGGACCAGATCATCCTCTCCGGTCCCATCGGCGATCACGGCATCACCATACTGCTGGCCCGGGGAGAGCTCGACCTGGAGGCCGCCGAGCTGGCCTCCGACACCCGCTCCGTTCTGCCCCTGGTGGAAGCCCTCGTCGAGGCGGCCGCCGCGGGGCTGCGCTGGATGCGCGACCCGACCCGTGGAGGGGTGGCCACTTCGCTCAACGAGCTGGCTCGGGACAGCGGCCTGGGAGTGCGCCTCTTCGAGGAAAAGATCCCGGTTCGC
>JBFGHF010000141.1:0-8113 GCA_041578355.1 Acidobacteriota bacterium | reverse complement strand
CGCATTTTTTTTCGTGTTTTTTTCATCTCGCGCGTAATTGCTAGTAAACCCGATCAAAGCCACGCGATGGGAGGTGCGAGATGCTGCTCAAGGTTCACAGCGCCTCTGTGTTGGGGATTCAGGCCGAGATCCTCGACATCGAGGTCGACTTGTCTGTTTCGGTCAAACCCAGCTACCAGGTCGTCGGGCTGCCCGACACCGCCATAAAAGAAAGCGGAGACCGGGTCAAGGCGGCGATTCGAAACTGCTGCTACCAGTTCCCCCAGACGGGGCGCATCACCGTCAACCTGGCTCCCGCCGACTTCAAGAAAGAAGGAAGCGGTTACGACCTGCCGATCGCGCTGGCCATCCTCGGCCTGATGGGGGACCTCCAGCCCGAGGCCCTGCAGGACTGGCTGATTCTGGGCGAACTGTCCCTCGACGGTCGGGTACGCCCCATCCGCGGCGCTCTGCCCGTCGCTCTCAGCGCTCAACGCAACCAGTTCAAAAGGATCCTTCTGCCCGCTGACAACGCCTCGGAGGCGGCGGTGGCGGATGGAGTCGAGGTCTATCGCGCCTTCTCACTCCCCCAGGTCCTTAGCCTCTTGAACGGCGGGGCCTCCGAACATCCCCCGGTTCGAATCGAGCGCAAGTCGCTCTATGAAAAGAGCACGCGAATCCTGCCCGATTTGGCCGACGTCAAAGGGCAGCAGACCGCCAAGCGAGCCCTCGAAGTAGCCTGTGCCGGCGGGCACAACATTCTCATGATCGGCGCCCCCGGGTCGGGAAAAACCATGCTGGCCAAGCGCATCCCCTCCGTGCTGCCCGACATGACCTTCGACGAGGCGCTCGAGACCACCGCCATCCACAGCGTCTGCGGCCTGATCCGACAAGACGAACCCCTAGTGGTGCAGCGCCCCTTTCGCGCCCCGCACCACACCATCAGCTCCGCGGGACTGGTGGGCGGCACTTCCAATCCGCGGCCCGGCGAAGTCTCTCTGGCTCACAACGGGCTGCTCTTCCTGGACGAGCTGACCGAGTTCAATCGACACGTCCTGGAAGTCCTGCGTCAGCCTCTGGAAGACGGCGAAATCACCATCAGCCGGGCTGCCCGGACTCTGACCTTCCCGGCACAGTTCATGTTGGCGGCGGCCATGAATCCCTGCCCTTGCGGCTACTGGAACAGCCTGGTCAAAGAGTGCGGCTGCACCGAGTCGCAGATCCAGCGCTACCGATTCAAGATCTCGGGGCCGCTGCTGGATCGGATCGACCTCCACATCGACGTTCCCGAGGTCCCCTACAAGGAGCTGACCTCGAGCCCCGGCGGCGAAAAGTCTTCGGCCGTTGCCAAACGGGTGCAACGCGCCCGCGACAAGCAGCTCCACCGTTTTCGCAGGACCAAACCGCAGATCTTCTGCAACGCTCAGATGGGACCCAAGGAGATCGAGAAATACTGCTCTCTCGACGCCGAGACCCGCAGGATTCTCGAACAAGCCATCGAGCATTTGGGTTTCTCGGCCCGGGCCTACACCCGCGTGTTGAAGGTCTCGCGAACCATCGCCGACCTGGCCGGCAAGGCCAAGATCCAGTCCGACCACGTCTCCGAAGCGATCCAGTACCGGTCGCTGGATCGGACGTTTGAGTGAGGGGGCGGTGGGCTTGTTCGTCTTCCGTCCTCCGTCCTCCATCCTCCGAGTCGTATTCGTGGCGCAGGCATCCTGCCTGTGCTCAGCCTTTCCAACTCCAAGGTTTGCGCCTCGAATCCGGCAAGCAAAATAATCCGATGCCAAGGAATGAACCAAGTGGACAGGACGTGCAGGCATCCTGCCTGTGCTCGGAAATCTAGATCGAACCCGCCTCAGCAGCCTTTTCCAACCGATGCCAAGGAAGAACTCGATGGTTTCGGCCAAAGCACTCCGGTCCCGTCGGATCCTGGGAGACCGAGCAGCCGGAAACGGCAATCGCCGCCAACAAAAAGCCCACCAGGACGCTTGCAAATCAAAAGGCTTTCTTTCCGCCGATTCGGATTCATACTGCCCTTTTCATCCAGGAGTATGATCTGTAGTGGTCCGCCGGGCAACCGTGGAGGAAGACGCTTCCCCCGCTCGCTGGAGCAGCAAGAATGAACGGTGCTTTCGAAGATCCCTTGCAGCCCTTCTTTGATCGCCAGGGTGTGGTTGTTCTAGACGGCGGGCTGGCGACCGAGTTGGAGCGGCGCGGCGCCCGTCTCGACGGTCCCCTCTGGTCGGCTAAAGTCTTGGCCGAGGCCCCGGAGTTGATCGAGCAGGTCCACTACGATTATTTTGCGGCCGGAGCCGACGTCGCGACGACCGCCACCTACCAGGCCAGCTTCGAGGGCTTCGCCGCCCAGGGAATCGGGCGCCGGCGGGCGGCGGAGCTGATGCGGTCGGCCGTAGGATTGGCGCGCCAGGCCCGCGACCGCTTTTGGGAGGACGCCGATCGGCGCCGGGGACGGAATCGCCCGCTCGTCGCCGGTTCGGCCGGCAGCTACGGGGCCTATCTGGCGGACGGCTCCGAGTTCACCGGAAACTTCGATCTTTCGGTCGCGGAGTTGGTCGATTTCCATCGGCCCCGTGTCGAACTGCTGGCTGACAGCGGAGTGGATTTGATCGCCTTCGAAACCATCCCTTGCGCCGGGGAGGCCGAAGCCATCGTCCGCCTGCTCGATCAAATCGAAGCCCCTCCCGCTTGGATTTCCTTCAGCTGCAATTCTCCCGAGGGCGTCTGCCACGGGGAGCGTTTTGCCGACTGCGTCGCCCTCGCCCAGGATTCGGACCGGGTGTTGGCGGTCGGAATCAACTGTTCGCCGCCTCGACTCATAGACGATTTGCTGCGAGCCGCCCGCTCCCGAACCACCAAACACCTGCTCTGTTACCCCAACAGCGGAGAGAAGTGGGACGCCGTCGCCCGCGGCTGGCGACCCGGCGAGGACGCCATCGACTGGCCCGGCGAATCCGTCCGCTGGTACGAGTCGGGAGCGCGCCTCATCGGCGGCTGCTGCCGGACCACGCCCGAGCGAATCGCTGAAATCGCCGCGGTGATGAGGGGTTTGTAGGTTTGTGCGTTTTTGGGTCCGTGGGTCTGCCTGCCCGCCGTGGCTCCGTCTTCGGAGCGAAGGAGGGTGGGTCCATGGGTCGGGGCTATGGGGGCTACGGGTGTTTGTGGCTCGGCCCTGCGTCCTGGTCCTGAAAGGACCACAGGTTCAGCCCGGGGTAAGCGAGTCGCCCGCGACGAGCGCCACCCCGGGTGGATCGACTCCCCCCGGCCCCCAACGCTGTAAGCGTTGCGACCAAGGGGCGGTGGTGTTTTTCCCTCGGTTTCCGGGCAGCGGTCCAAGAGTGCCGGCAACTCGAAAACTCAATTTTCCAGCTGTGACCGCCTTCCTCGACGGATCATCAGGTCGAATTCGGGTTTGGTGAGAAAGACCCTGGCCAGGATCCGGACCGCTTGTTCGAAGGTCAGTTGCTCCAGGGGGACGTCGAGCACGATCGAACAGGTTGTGATCTGCAGTTTTCGCGGATCCCGGACCGTGCGGTAGTCACCCGCTCGGATATCGATCCCGACGGGCTCTCCCCGCAACAGCAGCCGCTCCCGCTTCAGTTCGAGATTGAGATAGAGGATCCCCGTGCGGCCGGACCTTCGCTCGTCCTTCGTGCCGCGCAAAAGCTGCCCCCGGGAATCGAAGCGAACGACCGATCCCCCGACGTTCGGTTCCCGGAAGACCAACAACCGCCCCTGGAGGTACTTGTGCAGCCTCTTTTCCAGCCCGCCGGCCTCGGAAACTTCAGCCAGCGCCACCCCGCCGGACAGCAAAAGAAGCAACACCGGCCAACGAACACCTCGGAACATGACCCGAAAATAACACGGAGTCGGGCGTGTTTCAGAATGCGGAGCCAGCGGAGGACTGTTTTTCGTTCTTCTTGGCCCATCTCGGCGTTTCCAAGAGTGAAATAGGGCGCCGACCAATCCCCTTAGCCCGACAGACCCGGGGTCCTTGTCCAACGCTCGCGCATCTGCCACTATCGCGTCGGGATGAATGAGGAACGAGCGCGGATGGCTGTATTTTGCCTGCAGGTCGGCTGCCTGGTGGCCATGCTGGGCTGCGGCGTGTCGAGCCGGGAGCCTTTCGACGTGGTGGAGAAGAGCATCGCGGAGCTGCAAGCGGCGATTCGGGCGGGAGAGACTTCGTGCCGCGAGATCGTGCAGGCCTATCTGGACAGGATCGAGGCCTACGACGAGTCGACGCGACTCAATGCGATCACGGTCGTCAACAGCGTAGCCCTGGCGCGGGCGGACGAGATCGACCGACGAGTTACGGATGGCGAAAATCTGGGTCCGCTCTTTTGCGCGCCCTTGATCGTCAAAGACAACTTCGACACCCACGATCTGCCCACCACGGGCGGCTCGGCGGCGCTGCTGCACAGCATCCCTCCCGACGACGCCTACATGGTTCGAAAACTGCGCGAGGCGGATGCCATCGTGCTGGCCAAATCGAATATGGCGGAGTGGGCCTTCAGCCCGCGTCAGACGGTCAGCTCCTCCTACGGCGTGACGGCCAACGCCTACGCCCTCGACCGCGTTCCGGCCGGTTCCAGCGGAGGGACCGCCTCGGCGGTGGCCGCCAGTTTCGGCGTCGCCGGATTGGGGTCCGACACGGGCAACTCGATTCGCGGACCCTCCTCGCATCTGGCCCTGTTCGGAATCCGCTCGACGCTGGGTCTGACCAGCCGAGACGGAGTCATCCCCCTGGCCTTCGACCGCGACATCGCCGGTCCCATGACTCGAAGCGTCGAGGACGGCGCGCGCCTCTTCAACGTGGTGGCCGGCTACGATCCCGCCGACGAGTACACGCGCGACGGGCGCGGCAAAAGAGAAGCCGACTACACGTCGTTTCTGACGAAGGACGGGCTCAACGGCGCCCGGCTGGGAGTGCTGAGGGCCTTGGTCGACAGCGAAGACCGCGACCCCGAGATTACCGCTTTGTTCGGAAAAGCCCTTGCCGACTTGATGGACGAAGGGGCGGCTGTCGTCGACCCGCTGGTCGTCGATGGTTTCGAGGACCACCTCGAGGCCGCCAACTTCTGCCCGCGCTTTCGCTACGACGTCGCAAGGTACCTGGACTCGCTGGGAGCGGACGCCCCGATTCGGGACGTGGCCGAGGTCCTGAAAAGCGGGCAGTACTCGGAGTACATCAAGAGCCGCCTGGAGCACTTCGTGCAGTGGGCGCGGGACACGCACCCGGCGGAGTGGGACGAGCCTTGCCCCGATTTCTGGGAGCACCCCGGGCGAATGGCATATCGACAGGCGGTCATCCAAGCCATGGACCGCGCCGAGGTGGACGCCTTGATCTACCCCACCTGGACCAACCCTCCGGCGCCGCTGGACAAAGCGATCGAGGAATACCGGGGCGACAACTCCCAACTCGTCGCGCCCGCCACCGGCCTGCCCGCCGTCACCGTGCCCATGGGATTCTCCTACGGCCGCTACCCCGCCGGGCTGCAGCTCCTGGCCCGGCCTTACCAGGAAGGCCTCCTCTTCCGACTGGCCTACGCCTACGAACAGGCCACTCGACACCGGCGTCCTCCGCGAGACTTTCCTCGCTTGGCTTCAGCCGGGACCCAATGACGCTCTCGAAGCCTTGGATTCGAACTTCTCTTTTCTCCGGTCGCCCTTGCCCGTTCGCGTTGTTCTCGGTTCGTCCTTCGACTGCGCGAAGTCCGAAGCGAGAGCGCCCGAACGGTTAAGTGAGATGTTGAGATGAGAAATGCGAAGTTTTCGGCGAAACTGCCGAGTTTGAGAGTGCCAGGAACAGCCCGTCCCTTTTCCCGCAGGAACAGCCCGTCCCCTTCTCCCAGCCGAACAATCCGAAGGTCTTGGATTCGAACTTCTCATTTCTTTCATCGCCCTTGCCAGTTCGCGTTGTTCTCGAGTTCGTCCTTCGAGTGCGCGAAGTCGGAAGCGAGAGCGCCCGAACGGCCAAGTGAGATGTTCGAGATGAGAAATGCGAAGTTTTCGGCGAAACTCCCGAGTTTGAGAGTGCCAGGAACAGCCCGTCCCCTTCCCCAAGAACAGCCCGTCCCCTTCCCAACCGGATGCCGGGCTGGTGAGCGCAAACTGCATTTGTTATCAATGTTTCCATGATCCGCCAGTGCAGTCTGTTTTCTTGCATCGTGTTCTGCTCGATCGGAATGATGCCGGCTCAGCCTCAGCCCGCCGGTTACACAATCCCGATCGTCGATGTTTCCAAAGAGACTTTTCGCCAGGTTGTCGTGGACCGCGAAGAGGGACAGTACCTGGGCCATCCCACCACGGTTCTGCTCGAGGACGGGCGGACGATCATCGCCGTCTACCCCAAAGGGCACGGCAAGGGCGCCATCGTGATGAAGCGGAGCAGCGACGGAGGACTGACCTGGACGCCCCGGCTTCCCACGCCGGCAAGTTGGGCGACCTCGCGCGAAGTGCCCACGCTTTATCGAACGATCGATCCTGCCGGCACGGCGCGGTTGATTCTCTTCTCGGGCCTTTACCCCATCCGCATGGCGGTTTCTGACGACGACGGCCTCAGCTGGAGTGAACTCCTGCCGATCGGCGATTTCGGGGGAATCGTAGCCATGGCCTCGGTGGAGCGCCTGGCGAACAATCGCCACTTGGCGCTGTTTCACGACGACGGGCGATTCATCCGCGCAGGCCTCGAGGACCGAAAGGAGCGGCGTTTTCACGTCTACAAGACTCTCTCCAGCGACGGAGGGCTCACTTGGTCGCAGCCGGAAATGATCGCCGGCCGCTCCGACGTCGACTTGTGCGAACCGGGTTTGATCCGCTCCCCCGACGGCAATCAGATCGCCGTCTTGCTGCGCGAAAACAGCCGGACCCGAAACTCCTTCGTCATCTTCTCCGACGACGAGGGAGCCACCTGGAGCGCCCCCCGCGAACTTCCCGGGGCCCTGACCGGGGACCGCCACGCCGGCGTGTACACATCCGACGGCCGGCTTTTCCTCTCCTTCCGGGACACCACCCGCGAGTCTCCGACGCAGGGGGATTGGGTCGGGTGGGTGGGCCGTTACAGCGACATCGCGCAAGGCCGGCAGGGGCAATACCGGGTGCGCCTGATGGACAACCACCACCGCTGGGACTGCGCCTACCCGGGGGTGGTGCTGCTGCCCGACGGCACCATCGTCGCCACCACCTACGGACACTGGACCCAGGGCGAGGAACCCTACATCGTCAGCGTTCGCTTCACGCTCGAGGAACTCGACGACAAGTTGGACGAGCGGTGAGTCCGGGGACACCCGCGCGTCGCCAAGCGAAGCCAGTTCCAACTTCTCATCTCTCATCTCGCGCTTGCCCGCTTCGCGTCGTTCCTCCTTCGCGCTTGTGAAACGTTTCCCAAGTCCGAAGCGAGAGCGCTCGAACGGCCTAGTGAGACATCCCGGCCGCCGACCCCGTCCTGCAAACGGATATCGTTGCAAAAAAGGGCTCTTAGCGAAATGTCAGAGCGAGGCGGCACGCTCGCATCTTGCCGGCACTCCGGAAAA
The DNA here is from genome assembly GCA_041578355.1 of Acidobacteriota bacterium. GTDB lineage: Bacteria > Acidobacteriota > UBA6911 > RPQK01 > JANQFM01 > JBFGHF01. The sequence goes on along the minus strand of JBFGHF010000141.1, from coordinate 578 downwards.
ACACCACACTAAACGCGAAAGTCACACGATTCGGGATCGGAATCGGGATCGGAATCGGAATAGGTATATTCATCGCGTCAATGTCCTACCTCTTCGTAGCACTCACCTTCGGCTTGGCTTGGGCCCTGCGCGGCCACTTCGGTCACGAACACGGGGCGGCCTGGGCGGGCGGGTTGGCCGCGCTTGCCATGCTGGTGGTTGCCCGCCGTAGCGACTTGGCGCTGCGGGCGCCGATCGTGGCCTCTCTGGCGGGACTCGGCTGGGGAGTCGGCGGGATGATGAGCTACGGGCTGATCGTCGGCTACGGCCGAGCGAGCGATTTCCCCAACGTGTTCTACGGCCTCTGCATGCTGGCCGTGGTGGGCGCTCTTTACGGATTCATCGGCGGAGGCTTCCTGGGCTTAGGACTCGAGTCGACGGGTGAGTCCCCGGTCGAGTGGCCGTCATTGCTCACCCAGATGGTCGCTGGGGGGCTGCTCTTCTGGTGGGTTCTCGTCGCCCAATTCGGCTGGTTGATGACGCCGCCCCGGTCGGAACTTTGGGCGGCCTGCCTGGGCGCCTCGCTGGCCTTGGGCTGG
>JBFGHF010000140.1:0-8194 GCA_041578355.1 Acidobacteriota bacterium | reverse complement strand
CGAGAATTTCAACCACGAACTGAGCCATCTGTTGGTCAACCAGATGGCGGCCTTCAATTCCCCCGTCCAGTTCAACGTGGGGATCAAGCGAAAGCCCCAATGCTCGGCCTGTTTCATCAACAGTGTCGACGACTCGATGGACTCGATCATGAAGCTGGCCAAGACCGAAGCCATGATCTTCAAAGGCGGCTCGGGATCGGGGATCAACCTTTCCAGAATCCGCTCTTCGGAAGAGCCGCTGGCCATCGGCGGCTTCGCCTCGGGCCCGGTCTCCTTCATGCGCGGTTACGACAGCTTCGCGGGCGCCATCAAATCGGGGGGCGCCACCCGCCGCGCCGCCAAGATGGTGATCCTCAACGCCGATCACCCCGACATCGAGGAATACATCTGGTGCAAGGCCAAGGAGGAGCAGAAGGCGCAGAAGCTGATCGAGATAGGCTACGACGATTCGATCGACGGCGAAGCCTACCGCAGCGTCCAGTTTCAGAACGCCAACAACAGCGTCGCCGTCAGCGACGACTTCATGGAAGCGGTCGAGGCGGACGGGGAATGGAAGACGCGCAAAGTCACCAGCGGGCAGGTGGCAGGCTCTTACCAAGCCCGCGAAATGATGGATTGGATCGCCGAGGCCACCTGGATCTGCGGCGACCCCGGCTTGCAGTTCCATTCCACCATCAACGACTGGCACACCTGTCCCAACTCGGGCCCCATCAACGGCTGCAACCCCTGTTCCGAGTACGTTTTCCTGGATAATTCGGCGTGCAACCTGGCCTCGTTGAACTTGATGAAGTTCGTCGACGAAGAGGGCCGCTTCGATGTCGAGTCCTTTCGCCACGCCGTGCGCATCATGATCACCGCTCAGGAGATCATCGTCGACAACTCCAGCTACCCCACGCCCGAGATTCGCAAGATCAGTCATCAGTACCGCACGCTGGGTCTGGGATTCGCCAATCTGGGCGCCTTCCTGATGGCCCGGGGACTCCCTTACGACAGCAATCGGGCTCGGGCCTTCGCCGCCGGGATCACGGCGCTGATGACGGGAGAAGCCTATCTGACCAGCGCCCGTTTGGCCGAAGTCATGGGCGCTTTCGAGGGATACCAGCAGAACAGCCTGCCCATGATGCGGGTCATGCACAAGCACCGTGAGGCCCTCTCCCAAATCGATTCGGCCTTGGTGCCGATGGATCTGCTTCACGCGGCCATGGAAGCCTGGGACGAAGCGATTCTGGCCGGTACCCAGAACGGCTATCGCAACGCCCAGGTGACATTGCTGGCTCCCACCGGAACCATCGCTTTCATGATGGATTGCGACACCACCGGCATCGAACCGGAGTTCTCCCTGGTCAAGTTCAAGAAGCTGGTCGGCGGCGGGAATCTGAAGATCGTCAACAACACCATCCCCCGGGCTCTGGTCAAGCTCGGCTACGACCAGGAGCAGGTCGACGAGATTCTGCAGTACATCGAGGAGAAGGAAACCATCGAGGGCGCCCCCCATATCGAGGAGGAGCACCTGGAGGTATTCGATTGCGCCGACCGGCCGGCCAACGGAAGCCGCGCCATCCACTACCTGGGCCACATCAAGATGTGCGGAACCGTGCAGCCCTTCCTCTCCGGCGCCATCTCCAAGACCATCAACCTGCCCAACGAAGCGACGGCCGAGGAGATCCGAGCCGCCTACATCGCAGGCTGGAAGTTCGGGATGAAGTCGGTATCGATCTATCGGGACGGCTGCAAGATGGTCCAGCCCCTCTCCAACAAGGAGGCCACCCGCGCCAAGCAGACCGGCCCCGTGCAGCGCAACATGCCCAAAGACCATCCGGCCTATCAGCACGAGTTCCGGATCAAGGGCTTCAAGGGTTTTCTGACCATGGGTCTCTACCCGGAAGACAACGAACTCGGCGAGATCTTCCTCAACTTCGCCAAGCAGGGCTCGACCCTGCAGGGAATGGCCATGGCCTGGGCGATCGCCATCTCGATGGGACTCCAGCGGGGCGTCCCGCTCGAAGACTACGTCCGCATGTTCGCCCACATGAGCTTCGAGCCGGCGGGCTACTCGGACAATCCTCAGATTCCCTTCGCCACCTCGATCCCCGATTACGTGGTTCGCTACCTGGCCACCAAGTACCTGAGTCCCGAGATCCAGGAGTCGCTGGGCATCCACAACGTCAAGCCCAACGGCAGCGTGCAGGAGGGGGTGCAGGTCCGCTTTCCCGACCCCAACGGCAAGGCCGGCGGAAAGTCGCGCGCGGCCCAAAGGCTGGTGGCCGACTCGGCTCGCGAGTCGCACACCTGCGCTTCTTGCGGAAACCTCATGCAACGCAACGGAAACTGCTACATCTGCACGGTTTGCGGCAGCACCTCGGGTTGCAGCTAGGGGCGACCGAGGGGTCTCTCGGCCGCCCCGCCCACGCGATCCGAGCATGAGCAGCGACAGCGGTACCGATTGGGGAATCGAGTCCCCTCGGCATCATCAAAGCGACAAGCCGAAGCATCATCGACCCTGCAGCCACCGTTGGACCTGAGGCTTGCTGTTCGCGATCCAAGCTCCGCGACCAAACGACCTTGCCGTCGATTCCGCAAGAACTGGAACCTCGACGCCCCGCCGACGTAGAATTCCAGGTTGTACATTACCCAACGAGCCCGGAAACAGCCGGCTGCACCATCGTTTCTTTTTTGCCAGAGAATTCCGGCTCCCCCCGGGGAACTGGCCCGTGTAGCCTTTCGACGCGGCGAGACGGTGCGGCAAGCACAGGAAGGTGGAAAACCATCATGAGGCGCAACTGCTTGCTTCTTCTCTTTTTGACCCCCAGCCTGTGGGGACTGGCGGGTGCTCAGACGCCGGCCACGAGCGGCCAGGCCACCCCTCATCTTTACGAGCAACTCCGTTCCTTCCAAATCGGCGAAGAGTCGGCGCTGGTCGAAGACCTGATTCTGGAGAGGGACCGCGGACGAATTCACTTCGAATCGGGCACGGTCTTTTTTGAGAAGCCCGCCGGGGGGGCGGTCAGAGGAGCCGTGTTCGTGGGCACGGGATCCTTTCGAGCCGAGGTTCCGGAAGGCCCCTTCGAAAAAGAACACGTCAAGAGGATGCTCGACGAAGAGGTCATCCAGTCGACGTTTCGAACCGCGGTGTTGAGATTCACGGACGACACCGCCAAATTTCTTTCCGGCGGCCGCTCGGATCCGGGGGCCAAACGGTCTCAGGCAACCGAACTGGCGCTCAAGTTCCAGCCCCGTTTCCTGGAGGAAACAGGCGTGAATGTGGCGGCCAGGCTGGCGATCTCGATCCTCAACCAGGAGACTCCGGGCTTCTTTCTGGCCGAGTTCGACGGCGGCAAACGCGATCGCTTCACCTTCCTGATCGACCACCAGTGCCGCGTCCCCTCCATGACGTTCAGCATCAACGGCGGCGAAAAAGGCCTGATCTTCGCGCACAAAGGCGTGTTGCGCGGCATTGAAATGTGGACGGCTTTCTATTCACTCAGCGATTACCAGAGCCGCGCCGTCAGTTATTCCGACTCCTTTGACTTGATCGACATCGAGAATCAGGAGATGGAGATCGACGTGCGGCGTCCCAAGGACAAACTGGCTTTCCGCACCAAGATGACGATTCGGGCCAAGAGTGCGGGGGTGCAGGCCATCCCTTTTTCTCTTTCCGAATCCCTTCCGGATTACGATTCGCTTCGTTTAAAGAAGGCCGTACGAATGAAGTCCGCCGAAATGGGGGACGGTTCTCGTCTCTTCGCGGTTCAGGAGGACTGGGAAGGCGGACTCACACTTTACCTTCCCAAGCCCCTCCAACCAGGAGAGAGCGCCACAGTCGCGCTCGGCCTCGAGGGCGACTTCATGTTCGATTCGCCCTACATCCCCCAGTGCTTCTATCCGCTCATCAGCAGCGAATGGTATCCCCGCCACGGTTACCTGGGCCGATCCATCTACGAGCTGACCTTCACTCATCAGAAGAAACACCGTGTCGTCAGCGGCGGAGTACTGCTTGAGGAAAAGGATCATCCGGAGGACAACTCGGCTTCAGTCACACGTTGGAAGACCTCGAAACCGGTGGCTTTAGTGACTTTCGGCGTGGGCATGTTCGAGCGCCACGAGGAGACGCTCAAAACCGAGAAGCTTCCCGAGCTGCCTCTCGTTTTCTATTCCCTCCCCGGGAGGATCACGGCGATCAAAGAAGACTTCATGCTGGCCGAAATGCTCAACTGCGTGAACTACTTTTCCGAACTCTTCGGCGCCTATCACTATCCCAAGTTGGGGGCCGTGTACCACCCCAGAGGCTTCGGCCAGGGATTCGCTTCCTTGCTCCTGCTGCCCCGGGCGGACAGCGCCAGCAAATACACGTATTCGTTTATCGCCCACGAAACCGCCCATCAATGGTGGGGAAACATCGTGGCTTGGCGGTCTTACCGGGATCAATGGCTGAGCGAAGGTTTCGCCGAGTACTCGGGAGTCCTGTACACCGGGCTGCGGGCCAATCCCGGCGCGCAACGGGACCTCATCGAGGAACTGCGCAGGTCGCTCAAGGAGCCACCGCGAACGAACACCGGAATCGGCAAGGGAACCCTGGCCGACGTCGGACCCTTGATTTGGGGCCATCGCCTCAGCTCTCGAGAGACGCTGGGCGCCTACAGCACCTTGATCTACAACAAGGGTGCCTTGGTACTGAGGATGCTGCACTTCCTCTTCACCGACCCGGTGAGCGGCAGCGGTCAACCCTTTTTCGACATGATGTCGGACTTCGTGAAGCAATTCGAAGGCGGCACCGCCTCATCGGATGATTTCCGGATGGTGGCCAACGAACACTTCGCCAAGACTCCCGTGGCTCAGAAGTTCGGATTCAAGGATCTGAACTGGTTTTTCGCGCAATGGGTTTACAGTCACGCTCTGCCCAAGTACAAGCTCCAGTACTCGCTCGAGCAGGAGGCAGGCGGCAGTCACGTGGTGAAAGGTTCCCTCGAGCAATTGGATGTGCCCGACAATTGGGCGATGCCCCTGCCGCTCCACATCGACTTCGGCAAGGACCGGCTTGCCACGACGACCGTTCTGGCTTACGGTCCGTCTCAGGAGTTCAAGATAGCGCTTCCGGAGAGACCCCGGAAAGTGGAACTCGACCCGCAGCTCTGGGTGCTCTCGTCATCGACGGAGACCAACAAGGGAAGGTGAGAAATGCGAGAGGCGAAGTTGGGGCGAGCGGACAATCCCATCTCTGATTTCGCTCTTTTTCGCTTCGACGCTGGGTCCGGCGGCAACTCGAGAGCGGGATGATCAGGCCGGGTGTCGCATCCCGGGTGATAACGAACAGGGAGAAAGGCAATGCCGAAATACATGATTCGAGCTTCCTACACCGCCCAAGGTGTTCGGGGGTTGCTCAACGAAGGTGCATTCAAGCGGCGAAAGGCGGCGGAGGCGCCGATTCGCGATCTGGGGGGAAGCGTTGAAGCATTTTACTTCGCCTTCGGCGACGACGACGCCATCCTGATTTGCGATCTGCCGGACAACGTGACGGCGGCCGCCATCATACTTGCCGTCAACGCTTCGGGGGCAGCCCGCTGCAAGACCACGGTCCTGCTGACGGCCGAAGAGATGGATCAGGCCCGCCACACGAAAGTTTCCTACACACCCCCCGGCGGCTAACCGGAGGATCTGAGAAAGCCCCGAATCGGTGAGTAAGGACGACGGCCGCGTCGTCCCGGACGCACAGCGAGTCCAGAGCCAGAGGGACGAGGACCCGCGTCGCACCTCGGCAAGCCCGACGCCCTACCCTCATGAGCGCGTCGGGCTCCCCGGCTTCCGGCGTGCCGACCCGCCCAACCTCAACCGATCCACCGCCTTTGCTTGCTCAGGCAGGCGGCTCGGCCCTGATCGCCACATCCCGCCCCTGCTTCCAGAACCATACCGTCCCCAATAGTCCGAAGGCGGAAGCCGCCAGGAAGTTGACCTCCGGGCCGATCGTCCAGAGAAAGGCGCCGCCGAAAGCCGCCACCGAGACGATCGTGTCTCTGACCAGATAATAAAGCCCGAACATCCCGGCCTGCTGATCCTCGGGAGACAGGTCGAGGATCAGCGACTTGCGAGTCGGTTCGCCGAACTCCTTGAGGCCGCGCAGGACGAATGCTCCCACCAGGGGCCAGAACGACCGCGAGAACAAGAGGACGAGGGGAAAGAGGGTGAAGAACACGAAAGTCATCAGGACGAAGGGTCTCTTTTCTCCTCGGTCTGCGAAATAGGCAACGGGGATATAGACCAGCACGGCCGTAGCCATCTCGATGGCGGTCAACACTCCGAATTGAAAACCCGTCACGGGGCTTTCGATTCGGCGCATGCACCAGATCACGACGAAGGCGTATGGAATCTGCTCGCAGAAACGGATCAGGATGTCGGAGATCAGCAGTCCGCGTAACGCGGGCGGCATTCTCTTCATCAGACGAAGGGGGCTGATTTCCGGAGTCAGGGATTGACTGGAAGGTCCCTCGATCATGACCTGTTGGAGTACGGTGGCCAAGACCGCCATGACGAGCGCAAAGACGAAAGCGATCCGGATGCCTTCGGTCGGCCCCCAGGTGTCGACGCAGAGACCGCCGATCAGTGGTCCCAGAGCCATGGGGATTCGGCGCACCAGCGAGTGCATGGAAACCCCCATGGCGCGCTTGTTGGCCGGCAAGGTCTGGGCCACCAGACTCATCGTCGCCGGAAGAGATATGGCGCTCCAGGACAGGAAGAGGGCGGCCCCCAAGAGAACCGCTTCCCAGCGTGGGATGAAGATCACCACGACGTAACCCGCCATCGCCACGAAGTTGAAGAGCAAAAGCGCTTTCTTGGCTCCGAAGCGTTCCGCCAGATAGCCGCCGGGGAACGAGTAGAGGGCGGACAGCAGATTGTCCATCCCGTTGAGAAGACCGACGGAGAGAGCACCCCCTCCCAAGGCGATCAGATAAAGGGGGAGGAACCGCTCAGCCAGTTTCTCCCCCATTCCGACAAGAATCACCATGCCCAAGAGTCCGAGCAGGCTGCTCTGGAGTCCGAGAAAATTCCTGAGTTGCCTCAAAGCGGGCATGGTTGTTCTCGTCAGAAGAGGTCCGTTGTCGGCCTGGTGGTCGAACTCAGAATCGAGACTGCTTTCTGCCGCGCTTGGATGGCTTCGCTGACGAATGCCGGGCGGAGCTGCTCTTTCTCAAATCCCGACCGCCTCGCGCCAAATCTTGGCCATCAACGAGTGCCCTGCCATGGAGGGATGAACTCCGTCTTCGGCCCAATAGGCCGGCTCGGTTCCCTTGGCCACCACCTCGTCGAAGCCCGATTGAAAAGCCACCCAGACGGCCCCGGTTTCACGTGCCACCCGGGCGGCGGCTTGGCGCCGATGGTCGAATTCGGGAAACCACCGATCATCCACCGCGCCGCAACGCAGGACGAAGGGTTCGCAAAGCACAATCGTCACTCCCGGGATCGCTTGTTGAGTGCGTCGCAGCAGCGCCAACAGCCCCCTCTCGTAATCTTCGACGGTTCCCAGTGAATCTCCGTCGAGGCTGTGCCAGATGTCGTTGACCCCGATCAGGATGCTCAGCAGCGAAGGTTCCAGATCGAGAGTGTCTTCCGACCAGCGCTGCTCCAGGTCGGGGACTTGGTCTCCGCTGATGCCCCGGTTGAGGAGCTTAAGGCCCTTGCGGGGATGGTCCCGCAAGAGCTGACAGGAGAGCAAATAAGGGTACCCGGTGCCCAGGGCCGCGGGGTTGTTCGGTTCCGACTGCTTGGGCCGGTCCCTTCCGCAATCGGTGATCGAGTCGCCCTGAAAGAGGATCACCGAGCCTCGCTCCAAGGAAGGGGCCTGGCGGGTGCTCGCCTGAGTTGCGACGGTTGCCGCGGTCGCCGTTACAGCCATGCTGCGAAAGAGCGTGCGGCGGGAGAGACGATGAGCGTTCTGGACACGTTTCATTTGGTTGACCCGAATTTTTTGTGTTTGAAGATTATCGGTTTGTTTGGAACTTGAATCAAACTGCCGGCACTGAGCCATGGGCGTCAGCAAGCGGCACTCCGGAAGAAGGCGCCGGGGACGCCCGATTTCCGCTTCCGCCCCCGGCATCGGGCCGCCACGCGGCGCTTCGGGACGGCGACCTCCGCAACCCCCCTCCCTTCAGCCAAGGCGATCCTCTCAGCTTTCCCGCCGCTTGCTCACGCGCGCGGCTCAGTG
>JBFGHF010000139.1:0-8243 GCA_041578355.1 Acidobacteriota bacterium | reverse complement strand
TGCGCCGAGCCGTTATAATGGCGGACTCAATCACAAACCAGGAGTCTGTTTTGCCCGATCTCAATCCCCACATCTTTCGCGCCTACGACATTCGAGGGCTCGATCAACGAGACCTTACCGTGGAAGTTGCCCGTCTCATCGGCCAAGCCTACGGAACCTATATTCAAAGACTCGACGGGCCCCGGATAGTGGTGGGACGGGACAACCGGCTCAGCTCCGAAGCTCTGCAGCAGGCTTTCATCGCCGGCGCAGCATCGAGCGGCTGCCACGTGACCGACATCGGACTCAGCCTCTCCCCGGTGCTCTACTTCGCCGTCAACCAGTGGGGGGCTGACGGGGGCGCCAATATCACGGGCAGTCACAACCCGAAGGGACACAATGGGTTCAAAATGACCCGCCGCCGGGCCGTTCCCATTTCAGGAGAAGAGATCCAGGTTTTGCGCCGAATGATCGGAGATTTCGATTTTGCCGGCGGTGCAGGAAGCACGCGTCAGCGGCCGATCCTCGACGAGTACGTCGCCGAGCGCAGCGAACAGCTTGGTTTCGAGACCGATCTCAAAGTGGTGGTCGACGCGGGCAACGGCACGGCCGGGCTCTACGCCCCGCCTCTGCTCCGCAATCTAGGCTGCAGCGTTACCGAGCTCTATTGCGAACTGGACGGCAACTTCCCCAACCATCTTCCCGACCCGGAGATGGAGGAAAACACCGAGGATCTACAACGCCTCGTCAAGGAAGAGGGAGCCGACCTGGGTCTGGCCTACGACGGCGACGGCGACCGGGTCGGTTTCGTGGACGAACAGGGACAGCGCTACGAATCGGATCTGCTCTTGATGCTGTTGGCTCGGGACTTCCTCTCCCGCCGTCCCGGCGAAAGGGTGCTGCTCGACGTCAAGTGCTCTCAGGTGGTGATCGACGACATCCGCAAGAACGGCGGGATCCCCGTGCTTTGGAAGTCGGGGCATTCGCTGATCAAAAAGAAGATGCTCGCGGACGGGATCGACCTGGGAGGCGAGATCAGCGGTCACATGTTCTTTCGTCTGGGCTCGGCGGTTTACGATGACGCCCTGCTGGCCAGCTGCCACCTCCTCCACATCGCCTCCACCGGAGGGGCTTTATCCCGCCAGCTCGCCGACCTGCCCAAGACCTGCTCCACCCCGGAGTTGAAGGTGAGCTGTCCCGACGCCGAGAAGTTCGGGGTTGTCGAGGAGGTGGCGAAGCACTTCAAACAACTCTATCCGGATTCGGTCACCATCGACGGGATCCGCATTCAATTCGACGAGGGGTGGGCACTGGTGCGCGCCTCGAACACCAGCACCTATCTCACCCTGCGCTTCGAGTCCGCGACCGAGCAAGGCCTGGAAAAAATCAAGCGCATTGTCCGGGACAAGCTGGCCCAATTCAAATCGGTCGAGCAGGACGTTTTCTAGACTGTGTGGCGCGGCCTTCCAGGCTGCGCTCCGGAAGCCTCTTCTCCGGGTCTTCGTACGTGTTGAGTGTCCGCCCTGAGTCTGATTTTCGAGAGCGAGGAGCGAGAGCGAGAGCCGGCAACCTGGAGAGCGGTGATGCCGATTTGAAGATGATTCGCAGAATGCCGGGGGCCTCATGCAGGCAATGGTCTGCTCGCTCTCGGTCTCGCTCTCGCTCTCGCTCTCGGTCTTGGCTGCGCAGCGGGTGCTTCCCATTCTCTCCAGCGCAGGCAGGATGCCCGCGCCACGTTGCGCTCAATCGATCGTTGCGTGGCGCAACTCGAACTCCCCTCCGTCGCGGGTCTCGACGGCGATGAAATCGAGCCGCACCGGGCGGTCGCAGACTTCGAAGCGACGCATGAAGTCGAAGGCGAGGCTCTCGAGCTGGCCCAACTTGCGGGTGGTGAGGCTGTCTTCCGGGACCCGTCCGGATGCGCGGCGCCGCGTCCTGACCTCGACGAAGACGAGTTCCTCGCCGTCGTAGGCGACGAGATCGATCTCGCCCCACTTGTTGGTCCAATTGCGGGCCACCACGTCCCAGCCGAGCCGCCTCAGGTGCTTGAGAGCCAACCACTCCCCCCAGCGGCCCAAGTCGCCGCGCGAGCGGGGCCGCCGCCACCTCGCCCAGCCCCGAAGCCTCCCCGACCAGGTCCATCCCGATTCGGTTCTTTCCGCTTTCTTCACATCTACTACTACGCGCGAGATGGGAAAAACACGAAATTTTTTGGCCTGTGGGTCTGCCTGCCCGCCGTAGCTCCGTCTTCGGAGCGTAGGAGGGTGGGTCTGTGGGTCGATGGGTCGATGGGTCGTCTTCGTTTTTCTAATCGGCCCAGGAAACTGGTGAAGACTCCTCGCTCTTCGGTCTGGGAAGTCGCCCTGCACTTCCGAGCTCTGATCATTCGTTGCCGAATTTTCGAACGCAGCTATTAAGGAGTGAAGACTAAGGATTGGAGCGGGAAACGGGATTCGAACCCGCGACTTCAACCTTGGCAAGGTTGCACTCTACCACTGAGTTATTCCCGCTCGCCAAAGCAGTGGCCAAAAGTTTAGGAGAATCGGGGGAACGGTGTCAACCTGAGGCAGCCGGTTCGACTTCGATCATTACCTTCTGAGCCGATCCGGGATCCGGCCCGATTCGGTGTGGAGCCGAGGGAAACTTCTCGACAATCGCCCACTCGCTCGTCGACCCGGACGATCGGGATCATCCCCAGGATAATCCGTCGTTCCGATAGCTCGACTTCTGCCTCCGGACGAGTTCCATTTTGTTGAAACAGAACAGTTCCATCGTTTGCCTCCGATCTGAGCGGAACAGATCGCACGTCCTGTTCGTCAAAGCTGGTAACATTGGCGGTCGGCCTTCGTGCGGCCAGAGAAGGGGCGTGAATGTTCGAGAGTATTTTCGAGGCGCTTTTCAAGTATCGCCCTTTCTTTTTCCGGCAGGGTGAATTCAGCCTGCAGTGGGGACTCGAGCTCTGGCAGGTCGCCGTTTTGGCGTTCGGCTTGGGCGGCTTGGTTTGGCTGATTTATCGGCGTCGTTGGAGTGGCCCGCTGGGTTGGGCGCTTTTCGGGCTCCGCAGCGCGGTGTTGGTGCTTCTGGTGCTGATCGCCATGCGGCCCACGCTGGTCCTCTCCACCTTGGTTCCGCGCGAAAACATGCTGGCCGTGCTGGTCGACAACTCGAAGAGCATGGGCATCCGCGACCAGCTCGAACCGCGCGGCCTGCCGCTCAAGCCGCTCCTCGAGCCGGAGTCCGACTTCGTCAAGGCGTTGGAAGAGAAGTTCTACGTACGTCCTTATCGCTTCGCCGCCCAAGCCGAAAGCTCCAAGCTTCCGATCGCTCTCGACTGGGCGGGAGACCAGACCAACATCGTGGCCGCCCTGGAGCGTGTGGCGGCAGACAGCGTCAATCTCCCCTTGGCCGGAATCGTGCTTCTCAGCGACGGGTCGGACAACAGCTACAGCAGCTTCAATGAGATCACGGCGGAGTTGCAGGCGCGCGAAATTCCCGTCTACGTCGTCGGTATCGGTCCCGAGGCCATCGAGAACGACGTCGAGATGACTCAGGTGACCGTCTCGCGGCGCGCCCTGCCCGAGTCGGTGATTTCGGCCCGGGTGACGTTGCGACACAACGGGTTCGGAGGCAGCCGGGGCCGTCTCGAGGTTCGCGAGGGCAACTCCCTCGTCCAGGCCACCGAAGTCCGTTTGCCCCGCGACTCCGACACCCACATCGTCGAGGTCCCCCTCAGTCCCAAAGCCGAAGGCGTCAAGGACTATCACTTCACTCTGCAGCCCCTCGAAGGAGAGAGGATAGCCGAGAACAACACGCGCAGCGCGATCGTGGAGGTCGAGGATTCCCGTCCCCGCATCCTCTACGTGGAAGGTCATCCTCGCTGGGAGTACAAGTTCCTGCGCCAAGCGCTGCAGCGCGACCGCAATATCCGTCTCGAGACTCTGTTGCGAACCGCGCACAACAAGTTCTACCGGCAGGGGATCGAGGAGGAGACGACGTTGGCGGCCGGGTTTCCGTCCGAACGGGAAGAGCTGTTCGAGTACAAGGGCATCATCTTCGGGAGTGTCGAATCGGCCTTCTTCACCTATGCCCAGATGGAATTGGTGAAGGACTTCGTGAGCGAGAGGGGCGGCGGGTTTCTGATGCTGGGGGGCAGCAACGCCTACTCTTCGGGGAATTATCAGAACACACCGATCGAGCAGATGTTGCCCGTCTGGCTGCCCCAGGAAGATGGGGTCGCATCTCTCTACAAGCAGGGCGAAGCGCGCTTCGTGGCCACGGCTCACGGCGAACGTCACCCCGCCCTCAATCTCTCCCTGACAGATCAGGAGAATCGCCAGAAATGGGCGGGTCTGCCCATGCTGACCGACTGGAACACAGTTCGCAGCGTCAAGCCGGGCACCACCGTACTGGCGCAGCTCCAACTCGAAAACGCGGACCGCGACAGCGGAACCCTGTTGGCTTTCCACCGCTTCGGCCGCGGCCAGGCGCTGGCTCTGTTGAGTGGCAGCAGCTGGCGGTGGCAGATGCTGCAGGAAGCGAAAGATCAGACTCACGAGACATTCTGGCGGCAGATGATGCGTTGGCTGGTGGTGTTGGCCAAGGATCCCGTCTCGGTGGAGACGGAGCGCGAGAGTTACGCGCGAAACGAGAACATCCAGATCCGCAGCGAGGTCAGCGACGCGTCCTTCAACCGTCTCAACGATGCCAGGGTGGAAGCAGTCCTCACCTCGCCTTCGGGAAAGGTGGAGCGTTTCCCCCTGCATTGGAGCGCCAGCGAGGACGGAGTCTACAAGGCCGAGTGGCAGGCCGCAGAGGACGGACTTCACCGGATCGACGTGGAAGCGCGCACCAGCGACGACACATCGGTGGCGGATCAGCCATCCAAGAGTTTCTTCCAGGTCTCGACAGGGACACGGGAATACTTCACGGCTTCTCAGCGAGTCGACTTCCTCAAGCGTCTCGCCGAAGAGACGGGCGGCCGCTATTACAACCTGGACAACATCGAAAACCTGCCCGAGGAAATTGTCTACACTGAGAAGCAAGCTTCCTCCGTGGAGGTTCTCGACCTTTGGGACATGCCGATCAATCTCCTCTTCCTGATGGGGCTTCTGGGCGCGGAATGGGTACTGAGGAAGAGAAGCGGCGCCATTTGATGGAATGAAGGAAAAAGCAACATCCCGGGGCGCGACGGAAAGCCGGATCAACGGAGTCTTCATACTCTGGTTCGTGCTCGCTCTGTCGATGCCGTCGGCGGTCGCCGACGAGCCGGTCTGCATCATCATTCACGGTCTGGGCGGGATGCCCGAGTACGAAGAGAACTTCGTCCAGTGGTCGGAGCGAGTCGCGAAGCTCTTCGAGCAGGATTTGCAGGGAACCGTACACCGTATCGACGGCCGCAGCCAACGACGCGATGAAATTCTCCAGCTCTTCAACGAGACGGCATCCTCCGCCTCGAAGGAGTCTCCTGTTTGGCTCTTTCTGGTCGGTCACGCCAACCATGACGGAGAGCTCTTCAAAATGCATATCCGGGGTCCCGATCTGACCGACCAGGACATCCAGGACTTTTTCAACGCCCTGGGAGACCGGAAAACCTTCCTGGTCGCCGCCACCAGTGCCAGTGGAGCCCTGGTCGACAAGCTCGGCGCAGCCAACCGCGTGGTGGTCACCGCCACCAAGAACGCCTATGAGCGCCAGCCGCCTCTTTTCCTTTCCTTCTTTCTCGAGGCGGCTACTTCGGCGCAGGCCGATTCGGACAAGAACGGCAAGGTGTCGCTCTTGGAGGCTTTTCTCTTCAGCCGCAGCAAGGTAGCGGAGTTTTTCGAGAGCAAAGGGCGTTTGCAGACGGAACATCCGATGTTGTTCGACGCGGCTCGGGTGCGGCTCACGGCCTCCGACGAAGAAGACACGGAGGGCCTTTCCACGGGCACCGGCATGCTGGCGGCGGCGGCCTATGTCTCGGCGCCCCCCGAGCAGGCCTATCGGTCACTCGAGTCGCAACAGCTCGCCGAAGAGAGAACCCGCGTGGAGCGTGAGATCGAAGACCTCAAGTTCCGCAAGAACGAGATTGCGGCCGATAAGTACTATCAGCAACTCGAGGAGTTGCTGGTCAAGCTGGCCTCGATCAGCGAAAAGATCGCGCAACTGGAGGGCAAATGAGGCAAAGTCGCGGGCTGGCTCTCATCCTCCTGGCGCTGTGCATCCCTGGAGCTGTGGCTCAGGCCCAAGATCCTGGCGACGCCCTGTTGGTGGAAGCCCACGAGCTGATGACCAAGGGGCGTTACGAGCAGGCCCGTCAGCGCCTGGAGGGCAGCTCCGCGCCCCAAGCCAGAAGACTCCTCATCGAACTGGCCCAGCGGCGAGGAGATCGGAAGACCGCCGACTCGCTGGCTGGCGGGCTCCTCTCCGACTATCGGAACGGCCGCCTCGAGAGCGCCCTCGATTTGGCGCAGGCGGCTTTCGCGGCTTGGCAACTCGAGGACTGGCATACGGCCAACCAGATCTATCTGGAAGCGGCTGCCTTGAATCCCGTTCCGGCTTCGCTCTACATCGACTGGGGTCGTCTCTATCTGCAGAAGTACAACCCGGGAGAGGCCATCGAGATTTTCCAGGACGCCCGAAGAGCAACCGCGGAGCCGTCGCCGCCCGCCCGATGGGGCGCTGAAATGGCCTTTTTGGGTCTGGCGGAGGCATTGAGCGCCTTGGGCCAACCAGGCGCGGACGAAGCGATCGCCAAGGCCGAAGAAATCAACCCGGAGAGCCTCGACTTGAAAGTCCGCCACGCTTTGCAGGCGATTCGCGAAAGCGATTGGGAGACGGCGGAGACCAAGCTCAAGGAAGGACTTCGCCAGAACAAGAATCATCTGCCTCTGCTGGAGCTGAAGGCGGCCATGCACTACTTCCAGGGCGACGACAAGCTCTTTGAAGAAGCCCGCGGCCGAGTGCTGAAGATCAACCCGTCCAACGCTTCGCTCTTCGAGCTGTTGGGGGACCTGGCAGTCAGGCGGAGGCGCATGGACGACGCCATTCCTTTCTACCGTCACGCCCTCGAGAATGATCCAAGGTCCTGGACGGCTTTGGCTTCTTTGGGTATGAACCTGCTTCGGGTGGGCCGCGAAGAGGAAGGAAAACGGGTCCTCGAAGAGGCCTATGCCAACGACCCCTTCAACCTGTGGACCGTCAATACATTGCGGCTGCTCGACAGCTTCGAGAGGTTTTCGCGTTTCGAGACCGAGCACTTCTTCATCAAGATCCGTTCCGACGAAGCATCCGCCCTGCGCCCCTACGTGGAGGAAATGCTGGAGAAGAGCCTGACCACGATGGAGAAGCGATACGATCATCAAATCGAGGGGAAATACACCTTCGAGATCTATCCGGATCACGGAGATTTCGCGGTCCGTACGCTGGGGATGCCGGGACTGGGTGCGCTGGGCGCCACTTTTGGAAGAGTCGTGGCGATGGACTCGCCCTCGGCTCGGCCCGCCAACCAATTCCACTGGGGATCCACCCTCTGGCACGAAGTGGCACACGTGCTGACACTGGCCATCAGCGACGATCGGGTGCCCCGTTGGCTGACCGAGGGCATCTCGGTGATGGAGGAGAGGCTGGCTGAGGAAGGCTGGGGCGATTTCATCACACCGGCTTTCGTCAAGGCCTATCAGGACGAGAAGTTGCTCGAGCTCAAAGACTTGGATTCCGGCTTCGAGCGACCCCGCTTTCCAGGGCAGCTCGCCCTGAGCTATTTCCAGGCGGGCTGGATCTGCGATTTTCTGGCCGAACGCTACGGCTTCGAAAAAATTCGGGCCATGCTGGTAGCCTTCGGGGAAGAAACGACGACGGAGACCGTTTTCAAAGACGTCTTGGGTGTCTCCATCGAAGAGGTCAGCGCCGAATTCGACGAGGAGATGAAAAAAGTCCTCCAGCCCTATGTGGATCGACTCGAGCGGCCCCGCCTGGCGTCCGCCGAGCCCGACCTGGACTCGATACTCGACGGTTTGGCCGCCAACCCGGAAAACTATCATCTCAACATGTTGGCCGGGGCGCGCCTGGCGTCCCAGAAGCGGCGAGATGAGGCCGTCGAGAGGCTCGAAAAGGCCATCGAGCTCTTTCCTTACGACGCCGGCGAAAGCAGTCCCTACACTCTTCTGGCCGAGATCCATCAGGAAGAGGGGAACGCGGAGGAAGAAACCAGGGTACGGCTCGAGCAATGGAAACTGGCACCGAGAATCTACGCAAACGGATATCGGTTGGCGGAGCTGCTGCGCGAC
>JBFGHF010000138.1:0-8255 GCA_041578355.1 Acidobacteriota bacterium | reverse complement strand
GCGGTTGAAGCCGGCAATCACAGCGAAATCCATCTTCAGGGTGCTCGCCAAATGGCGGACCACCGACCGGAAAAACTCGTTGCCCGTCCTGGCCGACAACTCGGAGTATATGGTCCCCAGTGCCGACTTGGTCCGATGCTGGACCGAAATGTCGTCGAAGATTTCAAGCCTCCAACCCGCGCACGGGCCTGTCTCGATGACGCTACTGGAATACTCCAGCCAGCGTTCCGCCCGATCCGGCGACTCCAGGACATGAACCTCCAAGCGCGGCTCCACGCCCGCATTTAAATAGCCTGTCCGTATTTTGTGGGCGAGCTCGGCGCCATCCTCGATTGTCTGCTGAAAAGAAGGTTCGAGGACCACCTCCCGGAAATCGCGCCCCCGTATCCGCTGAGACAATCCCAACACGACGTCACACATCGGATTCCAGCAGACGACCCGGAAGTCCTGGTCGAGGAGCAGGGCCGCACTGGGCAATCCGGCCAGCAGGCTGGCGGCGATTTTCCGGCAGCTCACTTCATTCGGCTCGTCTCGGCCCTGGGCCTCCACCGGTGAGTTGCGTGAGACACCAAGAACTCCTCCCACCAAGGACATGGCCAGTAGCAGCGAGTCCAACAGTTCCGACAGCTGCGAATTTCCAAGTTCCTTGAAGACCATCAGATCGCTCTCGACAGAGGAGGGGCGTCAGCTGCAGCCACAGAGCAACAGAGGTTGTTATCGGAGCCCAATCACCAACGCCGAATACTATATAAAAACATGTGCTACTCTACAACAACAAAATGGAAAGGCCTGGACGGTCGGCCCTGATCATGTGCGTCCGCTCTATCGGCGAGCACTGAAGGATTTCGCTCAGCGATTTTGGCCCGGCAATTGATGAATCGTCGCCGCAACATTTCCAAGAAGTGTCCGGATACCTGCCGATCAGGGCCAGTCGCTCCTCAGTCCGGCGAGCGGCCTATCCCTCGAACTCCACGCAATCCGCGCCCCGAGAACCGCGCGAATAGCCGGGCCTCGACTCGGCGAAAGAAAAAAAAACCGCAAACCGATTCGGGTTTGATTTGGATGGAGTGAGGCCGAAGGTGGCGAGGCCTTCCAAACTGCGTTTCGGCCGGCGCCCCGCCCACCCGGGCTGAAGATACGGCGGCCTTCCAGGACCCGCTGAGGATCTCTCCGCAGCCTCTCGGTGAGGGAGCCGAGTCTGTTCCGAGCGGATTTTTCGCCTCAACTCGACTCCTTTTCGCTCGGGTAGTTGATCCGCCGATGGCTCACGCTTTGCAGGATATGGGTCAGCACGTCGACGATCTTCTTGAGTTCCCCGACGGTGAGTCCCGACCTGTCGAGCTCGCCCTGCTCGACCTTGCGATTGACGATGCGCTTGACCAATTGCTGCACGGCCTCTTTGTCCCTCGTTTTGAGCGTTCTCGATGCCGCCTCGGTCGAGTCGACCAGCATCACGATGGCGGTTTCCCGGCTTTGAGGTTTGGGTCCGGGATACTTGAAGACCCTTTCCGACTTGATTTCCGAATCTTGTCGCCGCGACTTCTGATAGAAGTAGTCGATCGTCGAGGTGCCGTGATGTTCGGTGATGAAGTCGATCAAGGGTCGGGGCAGCCCGATCTTCTCGGCGAGCCGGACCCCCAGGCTCACGTGCGACCTCAACACCGCTGCAGAAGCCACCGGGCCCAGCGCGTCATGGGGGTTCTCGGTCCCATCCTGATTCTCGATGAAGTACTGCGGATTGAACATCTTGCCGATGTCGTGGTAGTAGCTTCCCACCCGCACCAAAAGGTCGTTGGCCCCGATTTCGGTGGCCACCATTTCGCTGATGTTGGCAACCGCCATGCTGTGCTGATAGGTCCCGGGAGCTTTGAAGAAGAGTTCCTTGAGCAGCGGCGTGTTGAGATCGAGCAGTTCCATGAGTCGAAAGGGTGAGGTGAGATCGAAAAGCCACTCGAAGAGGGGCAGCAGGGTCACCGTCAGCAAGCCCGAGAAGGGACCGTTGCCCAGAGCGGCCGCGGCGGGCCGCAGAGCATCGATCAAGCCCTCGCCGGCCAACATCGAGGTGCAGGCGACCACCAGCGTCATCACGAAACCCAAGAGCAGCGAGGCGACCAGCACTTCACTCCGCTTGCGGGCGCGCCGAAACCAAGTGCCGCTCACCAGTCCCCCCGACAGCAGGACCAGGAAAAGACCGAAGTCGAAATAGGCGATCAAGGCAACGAAGATCGTCAGAATCAGCATGGTGAGGGGCACGATTCTCCGATTGACCAGAATCGTGATCGTCATCCCCGCCCAGGGAACCGGGATCAAATAGGGCGAAAAAAAGCCGTAGAAGACCGACAGCTTGGCACTGGCCAGCACCAGCAGCATCACCAGGTAGATAAGGATCAGACTTTTGTTCTTCTCCGTGCTGGTGGGGTAGAGGATGTTCATGTGGTAGAGGAGGATGAACGAGAAGAGGATCAAGAGCAGGATGGTCCCCATCACCAGTTGGGGCCGGACCCGAGTCCGGTTGCGCAAGGCCTGTGCCAGCAGTTCCCGGTCGGAGCCGAGAACCCGCCTTCCCTCTCCAACCAACACCTCGCCTCGTTCGACGAAACGGCCCGCCGTGGAAAAGGCCGCCGGGGCGCGGTAGCTGATCCGCGCCACGCTCCCTTCCTGGGGGAGCGGATAGGGCACCGCCAGGTTCTCGAAGAAAAAAATCAGGAAGGAGGCCACGATGGTCAGAGAAGTCAGTATCCAGGCCAGATAGGGAATTCCGTAGAGCGCGGGACGCTTGGGCAGGAGATCCTCGTCACCCAGGGTCTTTTCCAGGGTTTCGGAGCGCTCCAGAGCACTGACGGCTTTGCCCTCCAAATTGCGCACCGCCCCGGCCACCGATTTCTGCCGCCGCCTCTCCACCACGTGCATCAGGGCCAAGGCCAACCCGAAGAGGATGGCGGCGCCGAGAATGCCCAAGGCATAATTGGAGATCTCGCTCATCGGCTTCCTCGGAGAGATTGTCCGTAGTGCGTTGCCGCGCGTCAACCGCTTGAGGGGAACAAAGATCCGGTAGCGTCCCTACCGCTGCAATCGGATTTCGACTGAGAAATTACTCTGGTCCCCGACAAGACTCGGATCCCACTGAAAATATTACAGCCCCGATTGCCGGGTTGGATGATCCTGGCACTACTGCGCAAACTGCAACCCTCGTGTAATCAACGTCTTGGCTCTGATTCCGGGCCCCTTGGTACGCCACGTGCTGCCACTCAGACCATGATGAGCAGCGTAATCTTCTGGCTCGTGTTTTGGTGTCTCTACACAATGGCTGTCCTCTGGGGCTCGCAGAAAGTGCTCGACCGCGTCCTGGCGCTGGTGGGCATCCGAGCCGACTTACCAAGCAAGTCGGCGTACCGCCGAGGCTCCCCTCGACTGCAGCCCGCCAACCACCCCTCCACCATCAAGCAGCGCTAGCGATCGCCGCGTTGCTGAGAACGCGCACGGAATGGCGGCAGGGAATTGTCCTCGTTCTCACGGGCGTGGTGCCCAAATCGCGAGATCCCGGTGATTCAGCGCAAGCAACCCTGTCAGAGCCGCGTTCGTGAGAACGCGGACAAAACAGCAGCAGGAATCTGTCTTCGTTCTCACGAACGAAGTTCTGTCAGAGTCGCCGTCCCTGGGACTCGGGCACGCTGCTCCGTGGCCTCCCGGGTAGGCCGCTCCATGGACGTAAGTTCAGATCGTAAACTGCGGACTGCAGGCTGCAGACTCCCCTCAGTTCAGACTGTAACCTGTCGACTGCAGACTGTAGACTTCTCCCATGACCGACGACCCACAAATCGATCCTTCAGCCGTCGAAGACCTCGACGGAATCAGTGTTCTGCGGGGGGGCGGCAAGAACCGAAGCTGGAACGGCATCCGCTACAACCAGGGACTCTCCGGTAAGAACGTCGGGGCTTCCAACCTCTCCATCAACGTGGCCACGGTGCCGCCCGGTGCCATCGCCTACGCCCACATTCATGACGGCTTCGAGGTGATGCTCTTCATCGTTCAGGGAAAAGTGAAGCACACTTTCGGAGAGGACCTGTCCAAGTCGGTGGTCAACGAGGCCGGCGACTTCATCTACATCGAACCGGGAATACCTCACGAGGTGTTCAACATCGGCGAGGAGCCGCTGGTGGCTTTCGTCGCCCGATCCACCGCCGATGAATGGGACCGCATCATCGATTACCCTTCGAAGTATCGACCTTGACGGCCGGGTGGCCCGATTTCGGGGGCGGGAAAGCGAAACCAGCCGCTACAACCATTTCCCCACCAATACCCCCAGGAAAAAAGCAACCGCGAAGAGGACCATCAGCAGGAACACGACCGTTGTTGCCATGATCGGCAACAGGCTCGACTCGTCGTCCATCGATCAGTCCGTCAATTCGATCACCACTTTTGGCGGGCGCAGAACGGTGCCGTCCGTGTGCCGATACCCCCGGGCCAAGACCTCCCTGACAATCCGGCGCGTCCCTTGACCGGAAAGATCGGCGACGTCGACTTGCTGCTCACCCACATCGTCTCCGACCTTCAGCTGAATCTCCTCCAACTTCAAGAGGCTCATCAGGCGATAGCGCGCCTCGTCGAGCGCGGGACGACCCGCGCTGGCGTCGAGGAGTTCGAAAAAGGGAAGAGGCCCGTGTTGAGATTCGACTTCCTCCAGCTTGGCCTGCAATCTTTCGAATTGGGTGGCAAGCGGGATTGCGGGCGATGACACCATCGACGGTCTGGAGTGAAGCCTGCGGCTGAAGGAACGAAACTCACCCGCTAGATCGCTGTAGGACGCAAACTCGCGGTCCAAGCTGTCGGTAGCCGCGTCGACGGTCCGCAACTGGTCGATCAGGGTCGCCGCCACACGGGAAGTTTCCAGCAGGACGCGGCTGGCGGGGGGCAATCGGTGCAACTTCTGTCGGAGAATCTGGCTTTGATCGGCGGCGGCGGCGGGAGCTGTCTGCCGGAGCTTCGATACCCTGGGCGTCGGCTTCCTGTGCGGGATCGGGACGGCACGCGTCTCTTCCCCGCTTGCGCTCCGCTGCGCCAACTCACGAACCTCGCCTTGAATGCGGTCAGTCGATTTCCGCAGCAGATTGAGTTGCTCGACGATCTCACTGCTTTGTGCGGCAAGCGCTTCGCGCAGGGCATGCTGTTCCCCCTCCAGGCGGGTAAGCCCCTCACCCAAGGCTTCCAGATCTGTTTTCAACCCGGAGCCGACCCAACCCTGAATCTCCCGACGCTGCTGCCTTTCAATCCTGCTCAGCAAATACAGCACGACACCGCCCGCCACCAACAACAACAGCAACAAGAAGGCGAGAAGAGGCAGATTCCCGACGAGGAGATCCACAAATTCGCTCATTGAGCGAAAATCCTATTGCGAAATCCGTGTACGCGCAAGGACTTGGCGCCGATGATCCATCCGTGTCAAGTCCCCGGGCCCATTCGGGTCCGTCGGCCGATTGCAAAAAGATTCGGCGAGGAAGCGGTGGGCGAAGTCCGAAGAGCGTTCGACGCTTCGCTCGACATTCGGCGGTTGCTTCGCTCAAACTGATGGGTCATGGACAGGTACAGGGAGGCGCTGGATCGCTTCCGCAAGCTTCTCGACGATGCGAAGCAGACCGATTTGGCCGAGCCCACGGCCGTTACCGTGGCCACGGCGGACGCAACCGGGCGTCCGTCGGCCCGGACGGTTCTCCTCAAGGATTTCGACGAGCGCGGTTTCGTTTTCTTCACCAACCACAACAGCCGAAAGGGTCGACAGTTGAGCGTCAATCCCAGAGCCGCACTCTGTTTTTTCTGGCAACCGCTTCAAAGACAAGTGCTCATCGAAGGAAAGATCGAACAGGTGAGCGAAAAAGAGTCGGACGAATACTGGTCGACCCGCTCGCGATTCAGTCAAATCGGCGCCTGGGCATCCCGTCAATCTTCCCCCCTGCCCAGCCGCTTCGCGCTCTTGAGGCGGGTGGTCAGATTGGGAGCTCGCTATGCAACGGGAACGGTGCCGCGGCCACCTTTTTGGGGGGGCTTCCGGCTGGTGCCCGAGCGGATAGAATTCTGGACCAACAAGCCCCACCGTCTGCACGAACGGTTGCTCTATCAGAAGGAATCCGGCGATTGGACGGTCAGCCTGCTATATCCGTGAAGGCCGAAATCGGGAAATCCCGGCAATTCGACGCCGACAAGGGCCGTGTTCGTGGGAGGTTGGCGATTCTGACAGAGCTTCGTTCGTGAGAACGAAGACAAACTCCCGCCGCGAACTGTCCGCGTTCTCACGAACGCGGCTCTGTCAGGCGTGCCCGGGCAGGAATCCCACCGGCCGCTCGGCATCGGGATCGGGGATCGGAATCGCGAAGCCTATATCCTCGCCTGATAGGTGTAGAGCTCGTAGTAGCGGCCTTGCCTGGCGAGCAGTTCCTCGTGGGTTCCCCGCTCGACGATGCGGCCCTCCTCAACAACCAGAATCTGGTGGGCCTGGCGGATCGTGCTCAGCCGGTGGGCGATCACCATGGTGGTGCGCCCTCTCATCAGATTCTTGAGGCTCTGCTGAATGAAAACCTCGCTCTCCGCGTCGAGGTTGGAGGTGGCTTCGTCGAGGATCAGAATGCGCGGATCGGCCAGCATCGCCCTGGCGATGGCAACCCGCTGACGCTGGCCGCCCGAGAGCTTGACGCCCCGCTCGCCGATCAAAGCCTCCAATCCTTCTTCAAACCGGTCCGTGAATTCCTTGACGTTGGCGGCCTCGACCGCGTGCAATAGTCTCCCCTGGTCCGCGGCCGGTTGACTCAGCAGGATGTTCTGGCGGATCGTTCCTTCGAAGAGAAAATCGTCCTGCAGCACGACGCCCAGGTGAGTCCGATAACTCTCCAGGGTGACGCGAGACAGATCGTGGCCGTCGACTCGCACCATGCCCTTTCGGGGCGTCAGAAAGGACGCGGTCAGACCGGCGATCGTGGTCTTTCCCGAGCCCGAGCTCCCCACCAGGGCGGTCACGCTTCCGGGAGGGGCCACGAAGCTGATGTCCTGGAGGACGTCGTTACCCTCCTCGTAGGCGAAGTAGACCCCGTCGAAGACGATCTCTCCCTTCACCCCATCCAACACGATGGTCCTCTCACCGGCGTCGATCTCTCGGCGCGTGCGCAGCAGGTCCTCGGTCCGGTCAAGCCCGGCAAAGGCCTCGGTAAGTTGGCTTCCGATATTGCTCATCTGGACGATGGGAGCGATCAAGAAACCCAGGTAAAGAGTGAAGGCGAAAAAATCTCCGATCGTCATCTCCCCTTGAATGATTTTGTAACCTCCCAGCCCCATCACCCCCACCGCGGCAAGGCCCAGGAGGAAGGTCGCCAGGCTCGACACCAGGCTGGTGGCCGTCAAGGACTTCTTGACGTTCTGAAAGAGGCGATCGACGTCTTGTTTAAAGACCTCTATCTCCTGTTTTTCGGCATTGAAGCCCTTGATGACGCGAATCCCGTTGAGCGACTCGGTGAGCCGGGCCGTGACCTCCGCGTTGATTTTTCCCCGCTCCCGAAACACCGGACGGATGTAGCCGAACGCCTTCAGCGAGATCAGCCCGAAGGCCAGCAGCGGCACCAATACGTAAAGAGTCAGCTCGGCGCTGATCGAGATCAGCAACCCGAAGGCCACCACCGCCGTCAGAACGCCGCCCAACAGGTAAACGAACCCCGTCCCCACCAAGTTGCGCACCCCCTCCACATCGGTGATGATCCGCGACACCAGCTCTCCGGACCGGGTGTTGTCGAAATAGCTGACCGGCATGTAGATGATGTGCTGCTGGACCTTGGAACGGAGCTCCGAGATCAGATGCTGCGCCTCGACGCTGAGGATCCGGGTCAGGAAGAAGGAGGTGACGGCCTGGACCACGATCGCCGCTGTAATGGCGACCAACAACCACTTGAGCAGCTGCAGATCGCGCTGGCTGATGGCGTTGTCGATGATGTACTTGCTCGATCCCGGCAGCACCAGACCCGAAAGCCGGTTGATCACGATCAGCACGAAACCGAGCAGGAGAAGCTTTCGGCGCGGCCAGATAATCTTACGAAAGGCGTAACCCACCGTTGCCAGCGAGCCCTTGTTCTTGTCAGTAGTCATGGCACCGTTCCCGGAAAATCGATTGCGCAGCGAACCCAAGGGTCGACATTCGAAGACAGTTTAACGTGCCGGGAAACGCCTGACCTCCATCCGCGCTATACTCCGCAAGGTGCCGCGGCCTTCCAGGCTGCGCT
>JBFGHF010000137.1:0-8255 GCA_041578355.1 Acidobacteriota bacterium | reverse complement strand
TCGGCATGGCAACGGATGCAGGCGCTCTGCGACTCGGAAGAGGAAGGGCCGGGTTGGGCGATGATCCCCAGTGGCGAAGCGAGGAGCACGGCCAAACCTCCCCACCACCAGCCCCGGGGTCTTGGACGCCTTCTCGGATCAGACGTGCGGATTCCCTGCTTTTGCGACGCCGCGTTGCATCTTGTCCCAATCATCGAAGTGACCTGTTGCGAAAGATCCTCAACTGGCAATGGGTCCATCAGCCGCCGGGGCGGGTGACCCATGCCAGGACCGCGATCAAGGCGCCCGCGCCGAGCACCAGATAGACGGGTGCAAGCGAACCGTATCCAATGGCTGTCATCGCCACGATGTAGACCAGAGCCGCCGCTCCCGCCGCCGTCATCCCAGGGCTGCGGCCCTGCCCTTGAACCTTGCGGTCTAGAAACGGCACGAGGAGCATCAGCAGTGCCCCGGCCGAGAACAGCAAGATGGGAATCGCCTCATACTCGATTCCCATGAACTCCCCGCCGGGGACCCACTTGAGCGTCTCGAACATGAACATGAAGTACCACTCGGGGCGAATATCTTCGTATGCCGGAGCAAAGGGGTCCGCCTTTTCGCCCAGTTCCCAGGGGAACAGCGCCGCCAGAGCGGCCAGCACTCCCAGCGCCATCACCCAGCCGAAGAGGTCCCGCAGTGCGAAGTGGGGGAAAAACTTCATCCAGGGCTGGTTTTGTTCGCGCTCCAACTTGGGAGGAACGCTCATACCCAGAACCTGGACCAACAACAGGTGGAGTCCCAAGATCACGGCTGTGAGAGCCGGGAGAATGGCGACGTGCCAGCCGTAAAAGCGCGATAGGGTCCCCCCCGTGACGCGCTCGCCGCCGCGCAGAAAATGAAGCGCCCATTCCCCCACCAGCGGCACCGAACCCGCGATATCCGTTCCCACCTTGGTGGCGAAAAAGGCCAGTTGATTCCAGGGCAGTAGATATCCGGAAAACCCGAAGGCCAGCGTCAGAAAAAAGAGCAGGCAGCCGGTCATCCAAGTCAGCTCGCGCGGTCTTCGATAGGCCTTCATGAAGAACGTCGTTGACAGGTGCGCGAAGGCGAAAAAAACCATCAGATTGGCGGACCAGGCGTGCAACGAACGGATCAACCAACCAAACGGCACCACGGCCACGATGAACTCCACCGACTCGAAAGCCTCTCCGGCCGAGGGACGGTAGTAGAGCATCAGCAGGATGCCGGTGAAGACCTGGATCAGGAAGAAGAAGAGGGTCATCCCACCCAAGTAGTAGAAGACGGAGTATCTGTGGACCGGGACTTTCTTCTTCAGGAGCCAGGCTCGGACGGGTTGCAGCGCAAGCCTTTCGTCCAGCCAGAGTTGCATTCGATGCTGCACTCGCATGGTCAGCTGCGGGAGACCACGATGGTCTGGGCCCGGCCCGATCCCCTCGACACCAAATCCACCTGAAACTCTTCCAGGGGCCTCGGCGGTGGACCGCTCAGGTTCACCCCCGAAATGTTGTATTCGCCGTTATGGCAATTGCACCAGATTCTCTGAGAATCCGGCCTGTATTCGACAATGCAATCCAGATGAGTGCAGGTGGCCGCGAAGGCGCGGTAGTTGTCAGCTGAAACCCGTATCAAGATGACGGGCTCGGCGCCGAAGCGGAGGATCTTGAAGCCCTTTTCAATCAGTTCGGGATCGTCGGTGGCTCCGGCTTCCACCTGCAGAGTGGCCGCTTCGGGAACGGCGGGTGGGCTCAAGAACCGAAATACTGGATAAAGAACCGAAACCAGCAGCGCGCCCGCGGACGAACCAAGCAGCCAAGCTATAAAGCGGCGCCTGCGATTTCCCTCGAAACTGGAAGCCATTCTCTCCCCCGGTGCTTGTTTTCGCACGCCGCAAGCAGACAATGCAAATCCGCTGCCCGTCCGTTTGGGCGAAAAAAAGGGGTGGAAGTGGGCGAAACGCCCAAGGGGGGAGTGTCAGGGATGTTGAAAAAACCCAGTTCCGACTTATTTCGTCAAGAGGCGGATCTGGCCGGCATGGTAGAGATTGTGCTGCACCACTCCGTGAAGCAGGTGTTAGAAGTCGTAGTCGCGGCCCGGCACCTGCTCTTTCAGGAGGCCCTGCGGCCGCTCTTTCAGCTCGCCCAGCAGACGATCTGTTTCCTGGTAGAAGCTTCGCTGTGCTTGCTGCCAGTCGGCCTCGGAGGTCTCGGTGACCGAAGGCCAGTTCTCGCGCTCGCCCAATCCCTAGGGCGTGCCGCAAGACGGAAGACGGAAGACGCAAGACGGAAGACGTTCTACCCGATTTCCCGCATCGCCTCGAGGAAGGCCTCGTTGTGCTCGGGCAAGCCCACCGACACGCGCAGGAAGTTGGGCATCTTCCAGTTTTCCCCGTCCTGGACGTAGATCTTGCGCCGATAGAGCGCCAACCGGGTGGGGCCCGCCCTCCGTCCCAGGTCGACCATGAAGAAGGGCGCCCGATGGGGATAGGGTTTGAATCCCATTTTTTCGAGGCCGCCGCGGAGCTGCAGAAGGCCCTCGTCGACCAGTTTGACGTAACGCTCGACGTGGCCTTGGTCCTGCAGAGCCACTGGGCCCGCGATGAGGGCGGCGGCGTTGATTCCGAAGTCACCCCACCAGACTTCTTTCACCCTCTCCATGACTCGATCGGGAGCGATGGCGTAGCCCAGCCGCAACCCGGCCATGCCGTAGGCTTTGGAAAAGGTGCGGGCGACGATCACCGGAAGATCTTGGCGCACTAGTTCGATGGCACTGCCGTCGGGGAGAAAGTCGTGGTATGCCTCGTCGACGAAGAGAACCGCCTCGCCGGGCAGCCGATTGGCGATGGCTCTGACTTCGTCGAGGCGCAGGGAAGAGCCGGTCGGGTTGTTGGGGTTGGCGATGTAGACCAGCCGAGTGTCTGGGCGCACCGCTTTTCGCAGTGCTGCTGCATCCACGGTGCCCGAGGGCCCCAGAGGGACCCGCAATACGTTGGCGCCGATCGTCTGGGCAACGCCCGCCGAAAAGCCGTAGGAGGGCACGGGCAGGACCATGCTGGCGCCCGTCCTGAGCAACGCCCAAGGCGTGAACTGCAGGAATTCCGTCGAGCCGCAGCCCACGATCACGTTCTCGGAAGGGATCTGGTGATGCTCCGCGATCGCTTCGATCAACGGGTCGATATAGTTGTACCGGTGGCCCTCGCTCAGGCCGTCCCCCACGATGGCGCGAAGTGCCCGGGGCGACGGGCCGAGCGGATTCTCGTTGAAACCGAGCCGGATCGAGTCATCGGCGAACCCTCCTGCGGGAAACGCCGGGACGGACTCATCCTCTGCGGCCGCTACTTCCTGAGCCGCCGCCGGTGTCGCGAATGAGAGGCTTGAAGCAGTTCCCGCGGCGGCCGCCAAGGCTGTCAGAAAACGGCGCCTGGATTGCTGCACACCGTGGGGGTAGCAGCTCCAAGACCGATCTTTCACGAAATCCATGATCTCTCCTTCGATAATGAGACTATACCGTATCCGAAAACGTGGCAGCGGCGTCCTGGCTTGGTGCGGGAATGGTCTTCGTCGTTCTCCTTGCCGCGCCGCTTGGGATTGCATCCTCCGGGGGGGCGTCGAGCCGCTCGAAGAGAGGCTGATTCAGTTGTGAAGAGAGGCTGATTCAGTTGTGTCGATTTCGAGTCAAATCCCGTTCTCGGAACACGCGGATCCTCACTCTCAGAAGATGGTATGATTCTGCGGACTGAAGCTTGAAGCCTGGGGTGAACCATGACGATGCCGGAGACGACGTCGGTCGTCGAGGCCGGAGGCGATGCAACTTCGTGGCGTCGGGGACTGCGGAGAGTCGGTTGGCGGCTGCCTGCTCGCAGCCTTCCGATTGCCTTGTCGCTTCTGAATCTCAGCTTGTCGGTGTCGGCGAGCCCACTCGGGAGTGGACGGACCGAGATTCCTCTGGCCAGTTCGCATGCCCCCGCCCCTCGATCCACCGCTCACAGCGAAGTGGTCCGTGAGTACTGCGTCTGGTGCCACAACGACACCATGTTGACAGGTGGAATGAGCCTTCAGTCCTTCGACGTCAGTCACCCCGAGAGCAAAGCACCTCTGGCCGAGAAGATGGTCCGGAAGCTCCGGGCTGGTCTGATGCCCCCGAAGGGAGCCTTCCAGCCCGAGCCTGAGCAACTTCTGGGCTTGGTCGAATGGCTCGAAGAGAGCCTCGACGCTTCTGCCGTCCGCGATCCCGGGAGCCGCCCCTTCCAGAGGCTCAACCGCGCGGAGTACGCCCGTTTGATCGACGAGATTCTGGGCTTGAAAGTGGATCCCTCCGAGTGGTTGCCCAGCGACCAGATCAGTGCCGGTTTCGATAACATCGCCGATGTTCAGACCATGTCCGCGACCCTGATGGAGGCTTACCTGACGGCCGCCGGAGAGATCGCAAGGCGCGCCATCGGTCAGGAGGACGCTCCGGCCCAGGCGCGGACCTACACCAATCCCCCTTCCGTTTCACAGCACGAGTGGGAGAGAGTGGAGGGCGCCCCCTACGGCACCCGGGGCGGAATCAGCGTTCTCCACACCTTTCCGGCCGACGGCGAGTACACCGTTTCGATGGGATTCATGTCGGGATGGGGTGAGCGCTTTCACGACGTCGACGTTTCGATCGACGGCCAACGGGTGGCTCTGCTTCGCTACGGTGGCGACATCGATTTCCAAGGACGCAAGGACTTTCCGATCGAGACCGAGCCCATCTTCATCCGGGCGGGCCAGCGTCGTGTCAGCGCCGCCTTCGTGCGCCAGATGGACGGCCCCTACGAGGATCTCATACGACCCAACGACTGGTCGCTGACCGGCACCGAAACCAGCTACGGAACCACCTCTCCTCCCCACATGCTGAGCTTGACGCTGGAAGGTCCTTACAATCCCGTCGGCGTCTCGCCTTCGGCGACGCGGCAGCGTGTCTTCACCTGCCGCCCGACTTCGGCCGACGAAGAGGTTCCCTGTGCCCGGTCGATCGTCAAAGGTCTGGCGACCGTTGCTTATCGGAGGGATGTCGAGGAGGAAGAAGTCCTGGATCTGATGGACTTTTACAGGGCGGGTGCCGCGGAGAGCGGGTTCGAGGCGGGGATCCGCACCGCTTTGGAGGCGATTCTGTCCAGCCCTCACTTCCTCTTTCGGATGGAGCGCGAGCCGCAAGGGATTCAACCCGGTCAAGTCTACCCGTTGGCCGGTCTCGAGCTCGCCTCGCGCCTCTCTTTCTTCCTCTGGGGCAGCCGGCCCGATGAAGAGTTGCTGCAGGCCGCAGGGTCCGGAAAGCTGAACGATCCGGCCGTCCTCGAAGCTGAGGCGCGTCGCATGCTGAAGGATCCACGCTCGGAATCCTTGGCCACCCGCTTCGGGTCGCTCTGGCTGCGCCTGCAAGATCTGGAAAGGGTCAGTCCCGACGCCTTCTGGTTCCCCAACTACAGTCGGCAGCTCATGGAGGCGATGCGGCGCGAGACGGAGATCTTTTTCGACAACCTGGTCCGAGAGGATCGCAGTCTGCTCGAGTTGTACGGCGCCGACTATACGTTCCTGAACGAGCGACTGGCCCGTCATTACGGAATCGATGGAGTGGCGGGGGAAGAATTTCGGCGAATCGATTACCCCAACCAGCAGCGCAGAGGCATTCTGGGTCACGGCAGCATTTTGGTCCAGACATCGTTGGGCAACCGCACCTCGCCGGTGTTGCGGGGTAAATGGGTAATGGAAGTGCTGTTGGGGACGCCGCCGCCTCCTCCTCCACCGGGAATTCCCGACTTGGAGGAAACCGAGGCGACTCAAGACGGCGAAGTCCTGACGACGCGGCGGAGGTTGGAATTGCACCGTAAGAACCCTTCGTGCTCCTCCTGCCACAATCTGATCGACCCGATCGGTCTGGCCCTCGACAACTTCAGCGTCACAGGCAAGTGGCGGATTCGAGAGAACGGCGTAGCCCTCGACACGCGGGGCACTTTCTACGATGGGACGGACATCGAGAGCCCGGCGGACTTGTCGCGTGTGTTGCTCAAGCGGCCCATCCCCCTGGTGCGGCAATTCACCGAGAATCTGATGGCCTACGCGCTGGGACGCAGGGTGACCCACCTCGACCAACCCGTCATTCGAGGCATCACCAAAGAGGCTGCGGCGAACGGCTACCGGATGTCCTCTTTCATCTTGGGTGTGGTCAAAAGCGAAGCTTTTGGAATGAAGCGAGCCTCGGAGCCCACCGAGGACGCCGTCAGCGAAGAAAGATCCAGATGATGTCGGCAATCTACCCCTGTGTGAATTTGCCTTTTCGCTTCCTTCCGAGGCTGGTCCGGATTCAAAAACCATGAATTACGTTACTCGAAAAACACTCCCCAGACGCTCCTTCCTCCGAGCCGCCGGAGCCACAGTGGCGCTGCCCCTGTTGGACGCCATGACTCCGGCCCTTCGCCTCTACGGCGCGACCAAATCTCCCGACAGGACGAGGCTGGTTTGCATCGAAGAGGTCCACGGGGTGGCGGGCTGCAACGAGTGGGGCGCCAGTCGGCATCTCTTCGCGCCCGCCCAAGTCGGACGAGATTTCGAACTGGCCGCCGACAACGTCCTGAAGCCCCTCGAGCCGTGGCGCGAACACCTCACAATTGTCAGCAATACGGACGTCCGTATGGCCGAGCCCTTCGCAGCTCCCGAGATCGGAGGAGATCACTTTCGGTCCAGTGCCGTCTTCCTGACTCAATCGCACCCCAGGCAGACACAGGGTTCGGACATTCACTGCGGTGTGTCTCTGGACCAACTCCATGCCCAACGCTTCGGGGACAAAACGGTGCTGCCCTCCCTGCAGCTTTGCATCGAGAGCAACGACAAAGGGGGCGGCTGCGACTACAACTACTCCTGTTCCTACACCGATTGCATCAGTTGGTCGTCACCCAACACCCCTCTTCCCATGATCCGCAACCCCCGCGCCGCTTTCGACATGCTCTTCGGCGCCGGCGGGACGCCGCAGCAAAGAGCCCAGCGCCGCCGTACTCAGCGCAGCATCCTGGACTGGGTGGCATCCGAGGTCCAGGAGATGAAAAAGCACCTGGGTGCGGTCGACCGCAGGCGAGTCGACCACTACCTCGAGAATGTTCGCGAAATCGAGCGGCGCATCCAGCGAGTGGAGGACCGCAACACCAGCGGCGAGCCGCGCGAACTTCCCGACGCGCCGCCGGGCGTGCCGGACTCCTTCTCCGACCATATGAAGTTGATGTTCGACCTCCAGATCCTGGCCTTCCAGGCGGACATGACACGAGTCATCTCCTTCAAGACGGGCCGCGATGCCTCCAACCGCACCTTCCCGGAAAGCGGCTCGGACCGGGCTTTTCATCCGGCCTCGCATCACGGCGGCAAAAAGAAGGGAATCTTGGAGTTCAACAAGATCTGCCAATTTCGCGTCGGGCAGCTGGCCTATTTCCTCAGACGTCTGGAAGAGACCAGCGACGGTGACTCGAGTTTGCTCGACCAGGCCCTCATCATCTGGGGGTCCCCGATGGGTGACGCCAACCTCCACAACCATCGCCGCTGCCCCCTGGTTCTGGTGGGCGGGGCCAGTGGTCGTTTGCCGGGGGGACGGCACCTCAGGGCGGAGGAGGGTACCCCGATGGCCAACGTGTTCCTCACCCTCCTTCACGAAATGGGTCATGACGATTTGCGGAGCTTCGGCGATAGTACGGGAGAGTTCTCGCTATGAAGAAGCTTGCTGGACGGTCAAGCTGGTGGTGGGTTTTCGCCCTGAGTCTGTGCTTCTCCGCCACCCCCTGGCTTTGGGCGGATGCAGAAGTGGCGGCTGCGGCGCAACGCGGGGACCTGGAGGCGCTCCGCGAACTGCTTCGCGGAGGCGCCGACGTCAACGCGCCTCAGGGCGACGGTATGACGGCGCTCCACTGGGCGGCCGAGCGAGGAGACCGGCGATTTGGCGAAGTGCTCATGTTCGCGGGTGCGAATGTCGAAGCGGGGACGCGGATCGGGAGCTACACGCCGCTTCACATCGCGGCGCGCAATGGCCATTCGGCCATGGTCGCGCTGCTTCTCGAGGCAGGGGCCGATCCCCGGGCAGTCACCACCAATTCCGGGGTCACACCTCTTCACCTGGCCGCAGCTTCCGGGTACCCGGAAGTCATCCGCGCCCTCTTGGCATCCGGCGCCGAAGTGAACGCCGAGGAAGCTGCTTGGCAGCAAACACCTCTCATTTTCGCCGCTGCCAACGGTCGAGTGGAAGCCGTCAGACTC
>JBFGHF010000136.1:0-8257 GCA_041578355.1 Acidobacteriota bacterium | reverse complement strand
GATGACAGCAGCGCCTCGTTGGCTTTCTCGAAATCGCCCTCCTGAAGCGCTTCCATGAGGGGCTTGAACAAGGCCGGCATCTCGGAGGGTCTGTATCCTCCGATTCCGGGACCGGACAGAACCATCCGGTCGACCCGCTCGGGGTGCTCGAGCGCGAAATCGATGGCGATCTGCGCCCCTAACGACAGCCCCACCAAATCGGCCTTGTTTGTCTCCAACTCGTCGAGCAGGGTCAGTAGATCATCCGACCCGAGGAAGGGTTGCTCCGGGATCTCCGACTGACCGTGTCCTCTCAGGTCGTAACGGATGACCCGTGCGTTTGCCGCAAAAAGGGCTGCCTCGGTGTCCCACATGCGCTGATCCAGATTCGAGCCGTGGATCAGAACCAAGGCCGGTCCCTGGCCTTGGCTGCGATAGGCCAATCCCGAGGCGCTCTTCTTGACTTCGGCCATCGAAGCACTGCTGAGAGCGGCCGCCAGAAGAGCCATCATCAGGAAACGACCGGCCCGGCTCGCTCCTCCGCTCTCGTCGCTCCGCAAATCCCTAGAAAGTGCCAGGCGCTCCATACAGCCATCATAAACGTTCCTTGACCCTGAATCCTAGATGCCTGGCCCGGGTAGACGGGACTCGGGGCGTCGTCGCGAGTTGATGCGGAGTGTCAGTCCGTATAAGCTGAGCGCCATGTCGCGAAGCGGGACTGCAGTGATTGTGCTTGTTTTCGTCGCCTTCGTGGTCTACGTCATCTACAGCTCCACCGGCCTCGACAAAGTCTCCTGCGAAGTCTGTATCGACTATAGGGGAGCATCCAACTGCGCCAGCGCGTCCGGCACCTCCGAGGAGGAGGCGCGACGCACGGCGACCACTGTGGCTTGTGCCAGCCTGAGTTCGGGAGTGACCGATAGTATGAACTGCGACAGGACCCCGCCCCGCTCCGTCTCGTGTGAGTGAATCCGACAGATCGGTTTGTCTCACCGATCCCGAGAGTGGTGACAGTCGAGCTGTCCGGGCCGTTCTCAAGTCGTGCCGTCGAATGCCTTGAGTATCTGGTCTCGCAGTTGACCGACTCTGCGTTTGAGGACGGTTTGTTCCCGTAGGCGGCGATCGATGTCTTTGAGGAACCCTTGGTGGTCTGTCTTGGCCTGTCGGGGCAGCCGATTGCGTTCGGCAAGCAAAACCGTCACCCGAGACTCGATCATGGATTCGACGATCAGTGTCAGTTCCTCCAGGGACTCGAGAAGCCGCTGCCTTCGGTTTTGAACCGATCCCGGTCCGGCTCTCTTGTCCTGGATAAGCGGCTTCGTGTTGCCCATTGTACCCAGACCCTTTCCCGACGTTCCCGCAACCCCGATTTATTTTGCAGCAAGGGGATGACGTTTATGGCGGCCTTCTCGCGGACGCCGGCTTCATCCGGGTCTTGGAGGCCGGTGGGTACATTCCGTGAAAAGCTTGCGCGGGAAAGCTCCCCGGGAAGCCCTGTTGTGGAGAGCGTTTACTGTCGGATGTTTTTGTGCGGCCGAGGAAGTGGTTCAACGCACTATCTGTATCTTGGACTCGGGGGGCTCCAAGTCGAGTAGCTTCTCTTCCAAACCCGCCACGCGAGCGCTGGCCAGCTCATTGAACTCGACTCCGAACCCGTTGCCGTTGTGGTATCCGAGCAAGAACCAGCCGCTGTGCCGAACTCGACCCTCCAGGGCCAGGGACTGGCCGAAAAGTGTCAGGATCAAACGGACCAGACAATTGATCGGCGGAGTGATTCCTTTCAATTCGATGAAGGCTCCGCCCACCGAAAGGTCCACGACCGTGCAGTCCTGGAAGCGGCCACCCGCCTCGAATCGGCAGGGCAGGTCGACCTCCCATCGAGGGAATCGGCGCCGGTTCCGGAAAACCGACCCCACGGCCAATTGAAGCTCTTTGCGCATGCTCAGCTTATCGGAGTGCGCGGGGAAGCACTTTAGGCCGACACCACCCCCGGGACCATTCGCAGTCTTCTGCTGCGGCGCCTCAATGATTCGCGCTGGCTGGGTCGGCGCTCGCGACGAGGCCCAGGAATCATCCCGGGGAGAGAGCCTCAGGGAGAGACGAAGGCTTTGCGGGAGGGTCGGGAAAGCGACAGCTGGCATCCACAAGGAAGTCCGTGGCAGGGTTATCATGAACTGCCGTGCAGCGAGGGGGTCGTGGGGAGCCAGTCGAAATGTGGACGAAAAGCGAATGATTTACAGGTGGTTTGGTTGGGTGCTGGCGTTGTCCGGTGCGATCGGATTCTTGCAGGCCGGGGCTGGCGAGGAGGTTCGGCTTGAACAACTCGTGAGCGGTTTGAGCCAACCCGTCCTGGTGACCCACGCCGGGGACGGAACGGGCCGGCTTTTTGTGCTGGAACAGCAGGGACGGATCCGAATCGTCGAAGACGACGTTCTACGTCCGCAAGCCTTTCTGGACATAACGGCGAAGGTGCGCAGCGGCGGGGAGCGAGGCCTGCTGGGATTGGCATTCCATCCTGCTTTCGCCCAAAACCGGCGCTTCTTCGTCAACTACACACGCATCGGAGAGGATGGGCTGGAGACGGTCGTCGCCGAGTTTAAGAGCTCGCCGGCCGACCCCGACCGAGCCGACCCGAGCGAACGAATCCTGCTCAGCTTCGAACAGCCGTTCAGCAACCATAACGGCGGCGACTTGGCCTTCGGACCCGATGGCTTCCTCTATGTCGCCACCGGAGACGGGGGATCGGGAGGGGATCCGAACAACGCCGGACAGAGTCTCGACACGCTGCTGGGCAAGATTCTCCGCATCGACGTCGACGGAGCGATGCCTTACGAGGTGCCCGGCGACAACCCCTTCGTAAGTTCCCCCGGGGCGCTGCCGGAGATCTGGGCATATGGTCTGCGCAATCCCTGGAGGTTCTCCTTCGATCGGGAAACCGGACGGCTCTTCGCTGGAGACGTCGGCCAGAACACATGGGAAGAGATCGATATCATCGTGCGCGGCGGCAACTATGGGTGGCGGGTCATGGAGGGCCCAGCCTGTTTCATCCCTCAAGTGGGTTGCGAGATGGGAGGTTTGATCCTGCCCATCCACTCCTATGGACGGACGTTTGGCCGGTCGGTGACCGGCGGCTACGTCTACCGCGGACCCTCCAGTCAATTGCGTCAGGGCCGCTACATCTTCGCCGACTTCGTTTTCGGCACGATTTGGGAGCTTTTGGAGACGCCCTCGGGGTGGCAAAGGGAAACTCTAATCAACTCGGGGCGGGCTGTGAGTTCCTTTGGCGAAGATGAGGAGGGAAACCTCTACGTAGTCGACTACAGCGGTTCCATCCAGCGCTTGGTGCTTCAGGATCCGGCTCCCGATCTGGGTCTTTCGGGAGAGCTTGTCGGGGATGTGGCGATCGGGGGCCATCCCTTTTCCGTCGATTTCCAGGTCAGCAACGACGGTGACTTGGTCAGTCAGGATCCGCTTTCGCTCGTCGTGACGTTGCCCCAGGGGCTCCTTCTTCTCAAGGCGCAAGGCAGCGACTGGGAATGCGTCGATCAAGACCCCGACCTGAACTGCAACCGGGAGAGCCCGATCCAACCCGGGTCGTCCGCAGCACTGCAACTCAAGGCCATCCCCGGACCGGACGTCGGGGCGGAAGCGCAAGTAACAGCCCGACTGGAAAGCGCCTCCGGCGTCGATCCACAACGCGCCGAGACGGTCGTCGAACTGCCGGTCGTGGCGGGCGGCGCCGTTCCCCGTACTTTCGCTCAGTTGGCCCTGGGCGGGGAATTCGAATGCGTCCTACTGGTGGGCAATGCCGGTTCCACGGCCTGGCAAGGCGCCGCGACTCTCTGGCAGGGCAACCAACAGCCCTGGGAAAACGACTGGCTTCTCAACGGAGAGGACCGATCGGGCACCAATCAGTTCGAGATCCTGATCGAGCCTCAGGGATCCCGAAAGTTCGTGCTTTCGGGTGATGAGGTGGCGCGCGAAGGATACCTCAAGATCGAGGGCACCCAGGGAGCCGAGACCGCTCAGCTGAGCACATCGTTCTTCTATCAGTTGAAAAGCGAGGCTGCTCTGCTGGATTCGACGGGGACACCCGCACCTAAGCCCGAGGCCGTCTACAAGTTTCCCGTCGAAAAGCTCGTCCGGGGAGACACCGGCTTCGCCTACGCGCCCTTTCTCGACACCGGCCCCTTCGAGATCACCTTGACGCTCTACGACACGGAGGGGAATCAGATGGGTCAGTCGACCCGAAACTTCGAGGGCCACAGCGCTGAGTTCTTCAGCGAGACCTTCGACGTCTCTGATGGGTTCGTGGGCATGTTGGAATTGCGCTCCGCCAGCCGCATCTTCCTGACGATCCTTCGTCTCGAGCTGAGCGGCGAGGCCTTCCAACTCACCGCCGTCCCGGCCGAAAGCCCGGACTGAAGAAGAGTCGCGCGACGAGCCGTACGTCCGGGGGTTGGCACGAGCATCTCTGCTCGTGATTCCGGGTGGGCGCCGTTACATCTCGGCGATGACTTCTCTGATGATTCGCAGCCCTCCGCGGAGGTCGTCTTCGGGGATGTTGAGCGAAGTCCGAAAGCGGATGCTCCTTTCGCCGCACCCCAGAATGAGCAACCTGCTCTCGAAGAGACGTTGCCGCAGGCGCACGCGGAAGTCGGTGTTGGGCGTGTCGAAA
Source organism: Acidobacteriota bacterium (assembly GCA_041578355.1). Classification (GTDB taxonomy): domain Bacteria; phylum Acidobacteriota; class UBA6911; order RPQK01; family JANQFM01; genus JBFGHF01. Next base: position 3,600 of record JBFGHF010000136.1, on the reverse strand, counting down.
GCGCACAGCAATCCCAGACCGCGGGCGTTGGAGATCTTGTCCGGGTGGTCTTCTTGCAGCTGTTTGAGCTCGTCGAGCAGCACCCTGCCCATGCGGCTGACATGCTCCAGAATGCCTTCGCTCTCGTAGATTTCAAGATGCATCCGGCTGCGTACCATGTCGACCAGATTGCCGCCCCAGGTGCTGTTGATGCGGCTCGAGACTCGAAAGACATTGTCCGGGATGTCGTCGACTCGATCCGTGGAAAGAAAGCCGCACACTTGAGACTTCTTGCCGAAGCAGAGAATGTCGGGCTCGACATAGTGTTCGAAGGCCCACATTCGACCCGTGGCCCCGAAGCCGGTCTGGACCTCGTCGTAGATGAAAAGGATCTCGTATTCGTCGCAGATACGGCGTAGGGCCCGGTGAAACTCGGGCCGGAAATGATTGTCGCCGCCTTCGCTCTGAATGGGCTCGACGATCAAGCAGGCCACGTCGTGGGGGTCCTTTTCCAGGACGGCCCGGATCTCGGCCAAAGCTTGTGCTTCGGCTTGTTTGACCTGTTTGAGGTTGGCTCCGACCAGCGGGAAGCTGCACGTCGGGTTGCTGATCCGCGGCCAATTGAAAACCGGGAAATACTGTGTCTTGCGGGGATCGAAGGTGTTGGTCAGCGGCAACGTGTAACCCGATCGGCCGTGGAACGCCTGCCGGAAGTGGATTACCTGATAGCCCTTCTCGCCTCTTCCCGCCGCCAGGTTCTTGCGTACTTTCCAGTCGAAAGCCGTCTTGAGAGCGTTCTCCACCGCCAGCGCGCCGCCCTCGATGAAAAACATGTGCTTCATCGTGGAGGGCAGCCCCACACGCGCGAAAGTTTCCACGAAGTCGGCCATGTAGGGGCTGTAGACGTCGGAATTGGAAGGCTTCTGAACGGCGCACCAAGCGAGTTCTTCGCGAGCTTCGGCGGATGTCAGACGAGGATGGTTGTAACCCAAGGGCAGGGTGGCGTAGCAGCCGAAGAAATCCAAAAAGTATTCCTGCCGCTTGAGGTCGTAAAGGTGACAGCTCCGGCTGCGCCGAAAGTCGGCCACCAGGTCGAGGCCGTCGGCCAACAAATAACGCCCGATCGTTTTCCGCACCTGCCCAGCGTCTACCATCGTCGTCTGTTCCATATGACTCTCTCTCTTTATCGGCCGAACTTACCCGCTGGCTGATGACAGAACGGGAGTGCAGCGCCGCCTCGAAACAGGCGGGCCGACGCGTAACCGCACAACTATGATGGTAATGAAAATGGGTGCCTGAGAACAAGAGCGGATCGGGCCTTCCGGTCACTGTGCGAGGGTGACTTGGTGGACTCTGGCGCCAACCTTGCGGGACACGCGGAGATAGTCGCGTCAGGGTGCGGCGATTCGGACGAGATACAGATTTCCCTGTGGTTGGACGCTCAAGGGTTGGAAGGAACGCTCCAACTCCAGCCAGCCAGGCTTCTGAGTTAGGATCCAATACTCTTTCTGGGGCCGCTCGCGGAAATACGACTCCAACTCGTCGGTGCTGTTGACGGGTTGGGGCGTGCAGCGGTAGTCGGTGTAGTAGAGCGCGGTGTGGTGGAAGTAGCGGTAAAAGACGAGCGGCTCGTTCTTGGAGATGTATTCAGAGGCTTGCAGCGAAAGGTCCTTGGCGGAATGAAAGCCCCCGATCAGGGGCGACGCTTGCCAAAAAGCCAGCCCGGCGAGGAGCAAGGTGGAGGCAGCCAGCCAGCCGAAGACGCTGCTGGCACGCCGCCTGCGGAACTCCAAGTGGCTGGCGATGGCTCCCAACAGCACGGGCGCTGCCAGCAATCCGCCGATCGACCTCGAGCCGTAGACCAGCGGGATCCCGAAGAGCAGGGTCATCCCCAGGATCAGGGCCAAGGCGTTGGCCAGGGCAAGCTGGGTCCGCAAAGCCGGGACGGAGAAGAGATCGCCTGAGACAAAACCATCCCATTCCTTGGCGACCAGCAAGGCCAGAGGCGGCAGTATCGGCAGGATGTACCCTGCCAATTTGCTGCTGCTGGCGGAAAAGAAAAGCAGCGGCACCAGGGTCCAAAGCCAAAGCACCAGTTCGGTGGAGGGTTCGAAGAGAAAATGGGCTCCCTGCCGGTAGACGCGACGCAGCGCGGAGCCGAGGAAGGCGATCCAGGGAAAGAATCCCACCAGCAGGACCGGGAGGTAATACCAAAAGGGCTGTGAATGGTGATGGATCGAGGTCAAGAAACGGGCCACATGGTGGTTGAGCCAGAAAGTGGCCACGAAGTTGTAGCCGTTCTCCAGCCAGACCAGATAAAACCAGGGCACGGCCAGCAGGAGCAGGCAGGCGATCGCCGCCAAGCCGTGGATAAGCCGCCAAGGCAGGCGAAGAGTGAGAATGAGGTAGCTTCCCCAGATGCCCGCGAAAAGGACCAAGGCGACCGGTCCTTTGGCGAGTACGGCCAGGGCCAGGAACGTCCCGCTCAGGAGCAGCCAGGCTCCCCGCCCCGAGGTTGCCTGCAACGCTGCGAGCATCGCCAGGGTGAAGAAGCAGACCAGCGGCATGTCGGTGCTGGCGGCCCGGCCGTAAACGAAGAAGAGGGGAGTGGAAGCCAGGACGACGATGGTCAGCAGGCCAGTCCGATCTCGCCAGCGCTTGGCGGCGAAGAATCCACAGGTCAACACGGTGAGCATGGCCAGCAGGGCGACGGGCAGCCGCGCCGTCCACTCCGAGACGCCCAGAAAGAGGAAGCTGAGGGCCTCGATCCAGAAGAGCAGGGGGGGCTTTTCCAGCCAGGGGGCGAAATTGAGCGTCGGTGTCACCCACTCGCCACGCAGCAGCATCTCTTCGCCGATACGGACGTAGCGCGGCTCGTCTGCGCCCACGAAGGGGAGCCGGCCCAGCTGGAAGAAGAAGGCGCAATAGAGGACGGCGCCCAGCACCAGTACCCAAGCGAGCCTCCTCCGTTTCTTCTCCATCACCTGCTGGGGTTTATCATGATGCGAGGCCCCGACGCTACGTCCGGAAAGGCACTGGCGATCCCGAGAGCCCTTCGGCGGCGCGGAACCACGAGCAAGGGTGCTCGCGCCACGCCCCCCACTGAGCCGCGACCGTGAGGGAGCGGCACGCCGAATGAGCGGACCGAGAGCGCCGTAAGAGGCTTGTCTCCGACATCAGGAATCACGAGCAAGGATGCTCGCGCCACGCCCCCCACTGAGCCGCGAGCGGCACGACGAATGAACGGACTGGGAGCGCTGTAGGGAGCCTCTCTCCGACATCCAGGAATCACGAGCAGGGATGCCACGACCTGCGGACAAAAAAAGAGCCGGGCGAACCCGGCTCTTTTTCTACATATCCGGCTGTGCGGACTGGCGGTTTAGAAGCCGCCCATGCCGCCCATACCGCTCATGTCCGGACCGTGACCTCCGCCACCGCCCGGCTTTTCATCCTCCGGCTGCTCCGTGATCAAAGCCTCGGTGGTGAGAAGCAGGCTGGCGATCGACGCCGCGTTCTGCAGCGCCGAGCGCACGACCTTGGTCGGATCGATGATGCCGGCCTTGACCATGTCGACGAACTTCTCGGCCTGCGCGTCGAAGCCCTTCTCGGTCTCCAGCTCCT
>JBFGHF010000135.1:0-8304 GCA_041578355.1 Acidobacteriota bacterium | reverse complement strand
TGGTCGAAGTCGAGTTCGAGCAGCTTCGCGTGACTCCTTCGATCAGCTCGACCAGCCCCGACAGAGCTTTGGTGGAAAGCGTCCGATTCGACAGCGGCGACGTCTTCGGCCGATTCGAGATCATCAAGGGGCCGAGCTACCACAGCTATCGCGCCTATAATCTCGCCGACCCACTTCGCAAAGTGATCGATATCTACCCTCAACCACAGGTCGCCGCGGTGGACGCCCCCGAGCCGACCGCCGTGTTCGACCCGGTCGTTCCCAAGGACGAGCCGCTTTACGATATCGCTGAAGATGTCAGGGAATTCACTCAGCCTCGTTACCAGCGTGCCCTGATCATCGACCCGGGCCACGGGGGGGACAATTACGGTGTGCATCCCTCGGCAAACCTCCTCGAGAAGGACTTCATGCTCGACATCGGGACGCGACTGGGCAGGCGCCTCGAAACCACGCCTCACAAGGTTCTCTTGACCCGATCGCGAGACATCAATCTCTCGCTCGAGCGGCGCAGTTCGATCGCCAACACCAATCGGTCACGGGCCTTCGTGAGTCTGCACTTGGGCGCCTCCAGTCACGGGGAGCTGTCGGGTCCCGTCGTCTATGTGCATCGCTATTCGAACAGCGAGCCCTTCCGCCGTGGAGGCCTTCGCGCTTGGGAAGAGGGCCAGCGGGGCTACCTGAAAGAAAGCCGCGAGCTGGCACAGCGACTCCAGGCTGCGCTCAATCAGCTTTACGGCGCCGGCAATTCCGTCGGCGAAGCGCCCCTGGAGGTCCTGTCGCCCGTGATGGCGCCTGCCGTGGTCGTCGAACTCGGATTTCTCACCAACAGTGGGGATCGCGACAGACTCGAAGATCCCGAATTCAAAGAAGAAGTCGCGCGTGTGATCTCGGAGACGCTGCTGGAGTGGCTGTAGATGGATGACAATCGGAAAACCTGGGTGGCAGTTGCTCTGGTCCTCACGGCGCTGACGGTCACCTACGTCTTTTATCGGGTCGAGCTGGCCCATCATCGGGAGGTCGAGGATCTCGATGCGGCGGCTCTGCTCTTGGAGGAAGCCGAGGTTGTCGCCGACGCGAAACCCGAAGCCGTCACTTTGCACCTCTTCCAGTCCGCTTCACTCGATCCGGGAGCCCTGGATGAACAGTCGATCGAAGAGTCCCTGACTCTGCCTGCCGATCCGGAAACGCGAATCGAGCGAATCGCAGCCGCCGTTCTGCGGCGATTCGACGATGTGCTGCCGCCGCGTGCCTCGGTGCGCAAGGCTTACCTGCTCGAAGACGGAACCGCTGTGGTCGACTTCTCACGGGAGATCGGTCAGCAGCTGATGGGGGGGATCGCTACTGAACTCGCCTTGTTGCAATCCGTCGCACGCACCCTTACGCAGAATCAAACGGGAGTGAAACAGGTGCGTTTTCTGGTCGACGGACAGCAACGGCCCACCCTTTCGGGGCACGTTTCCATCCAAGCCCCCTTTCTGTAGAATACGCGGGATGGATTCAAGCAACGGCCGGAGGCGGCATGATGAGCTGCGTCCGGTCAACTTCTTTCTCGACTGCAACAAGCATGCTGAGGGTTCGGCACGGATCGAATGCGGCGACACCCATGTGATCTGCACGGCCAGCGTGGACTCGAGGATTCCGCACTTTTTGCGGGGGACCGAACAGGGTTGGATCACCGCAGAATACGGGATGCTGCCCCGCTCGACGGGCTCGCGGATGAAGCGTGAGTCATCGAAGGGAAGACTCTCCGGCCGCACCCAGGAGATCCAACGCCTGATCGGGCGGTCGCTGCGATCCGTGGTGGATTTGGGAAGGCTGGGAGAGCGCACCATCTGGCTGGATTGCGACGTGATACAGGCGGACGGCGGCACCCGCACCGCTTCCATCACCGGGGCCTTCGTGGCCCTGGCCCTGGCCATCAACAAGCTGATCGACTCCAAACAGATCGAAACCTCCCCCATCCGTGATTGGGTAGCGGCCGTCAGCGTGGGGGTTTTCGAGGACCGGCCCCAACTCGATCTGTGCTACGAACAGGACTTCGCGGCCTCGGTCGACATGAACGTCGTGATGACGGGCTCAGGGCAGTTTGTCGAGGTGCAAGGAACCGCCGAAGGACCTCCTTTTTCCCGTGGGCGGCTGGACGAACTTCTCGACTTGGCGGGGCAGGGGATTCGAGAGCTGGTCGCTCTGCAAAAGCGCTCCCTGGAAGGGCACCTGGGAGATCTGAAGATTCTGTTCCCCGAAACCCAAGAGAGCCGCCTTGCAGTGCCTACTGGCGAGTCAGAATAAAGGCAAGTTGCGCGAATTCCGCTTGGCCCTCGCCGGTCTCGGAATCGAACTCGTTTCTCCCCGTGGCTGGCCGGATCTGCAAGCGCCCGCCGAGACAGGAGCCACCTTTGCCGAAAACGCCCGGCTCAAGGCCGCCTACTATCACGCCCACACCGGGCTGCCCGCCATAGCCGACGACTCCGGGCTGCTGGTCGATGCACTGGGCGGGGCTCCGGGTGTGCACTCGGCCCGCTACGCTGCGACCGATTCCCTGCGCATCGCAAGACTGCTCGAGGAACTGGACAAGACGGGTGCTTCCCGACCCTGGAAGGCCCGTTTCGTCTGCTCGTTGTTCGCCATCTTCAGTGAAGATGCGCGGATTCAAGCGACCGGGCGGGTGGAAGGAGAAATTCTGGCCAAGCCTCGTGGCACCGGGGGTTTCGGGTACGATCCCGTTTTCTACTACCCGCCCATGCGGCGGACCTTCGCCGAGCTGGACACCACGGAGAAGAACCGCATCTCCCACCGCGCCCGGGCGCTGGAGAAGCTCAAGGTCCTGCTGGGGAAACAAGGAATCGCGACGGGATTCGAACCGAGCAGCCCGTAAGGCTGCGTTGCGGGGAGGGACCGTGGGCCCGGCGATGTTTCCGCATACAAGCCCGTGTCTACTGCCCGAGTTGCTCCTCCAAGTCGCCGGCCGAAGTAACGGGTTGGCGGCAGGCATAATCCCGACAGACGAATGCCGTCGCGCGGCCCTTCTGCAGCTGCTTGCCCTGCAGAAGGGGCACCGTCTCGTGCTCGGCGGAGGTCTCCTGCTGGACCAGGACACGGTTGGGCAGAAAACGTTTTCGCAGGGGCCGGAGCAGCTTTCCACGCTCCGTCTCTGGTCCCAAAACCACAAGCTCATCCACCGGACCCAGGGCGAAATCCAGCGCCTGCAGCCAGCGCCCGAATCCCAGCGGATGTCGAGACAGGGCCACCGTCAATCGCCGTAGCATTCGCTCGGCCTTCTCGCGGTATTCCGCCCGGCCCACCAGAACCGAGAGCCGGAGCAGATTGGCGCAGGCCGTGGAGTTGCCGCTGGGCGTGGCGTTGTCCATGAACTCCTTTTGTCGAAGCAGCAGCTTTTCGTGATCTGACGACGTGAAGTAAAAATCACCGCCCTCCTCGTCCCAGAAAAGCTCGAGCTGTTGGCGGGTGAGGCGCTCAGCTTCCCGAAGCCATCGAATCTCACCGCCGGCTTCAAAGAGGTTGAGCAGTCCCTCGACCAGGCAAGCGTAGTCTTCGAGGTAGGCGTTGAAGCGTGCCCGTCCCTCCTTCCAGCTTCGATGGAGTCGGCCGTCCACTATCAGGTTGGCCAGCAGGAATTCCGCGTTCCGGTTCGCCGCTTCCAGAAAGTCGGGGCGGTCGAGCAGGAACGCGGCTTCGGAAATGGCGGCCAGCATCATGCCGTTCCACGAGGTCAGGATCTTGTCGTCCCGTCCCGGCCACACTCGTTTTCCACGAGCCTCGAGTAGCGACTGCCTGCACTTTTCCAGGCCGCTGCCGATCTCTTCGACGCTGAGTCCGGCCTGGCGGGAGAAACCCTCTAAATCGTAGCGTTGGTGGAGGATGTTGTGTCCCTCGAAGTTGCCGCTCGGGGTCACATCCATCAGATCGCGAAACCACTCGGCATCACTCCCCAGTATCCGCCCGACTTCGTCGTAGCTCCAAACATAGAACTTACCCTCCTCGCCTTCGCTGTCCGCGTCTTGCGAGGAAAAGAAGCCGCCTTCCTCGTGGGTCATTTCGCGAAGAACGTACTCGATGGTCTGCTCGGCAATGCGGCGATGGCTCTCATCTCCCGTCAGCAGGTGGGCTTCCAGATAAAGGCGGGCCAGCAGTGCATTGTCGTAGAGCATCTTTTCGAAGTGCGGCACCAGCCAGCGATCGTCGACCGAGTAGCGGTGGAACCCACCACCCAGCCAGTCGTAGAGGCCTCCCCGGGACATCTCACGCAGGGAAGTCTCCACCATCTCGAGGGCGCTCTTGGATTCCTCTCTGGAATGGAACCTGAGCAGGAAGGAGAGAACCATGGCCGAGGGGAACTTGGGCGCCGACCCGAAACCACCGAAGCGCGGATCGTGATGCCTGGCCAACTCGCGAGCCGCCTGGGTCAGCAGGTCTCGGCTCAAAGCACCTTCCGCCGTGGCCAGCCTGGTCGATTCCTCGAGGCGACGAACCACGTCATCGCTCATGGCATCGATCTCGTCGCGCCGCTGGTGGTAGGCGTCGGACACGCGCTCCAGCACGCGCTTGAAACCGGGGCGCCCGTAGCGTTCGTCGGGCGGGAAATAGGTGCCGCCGAAAAAGGGAATCAGGTCGGGAGTCAGGAATACGGTGAGCGGCCAGCCCCCGCTTCCGGTCGTCATCTGGACGTAGTTCATGTAAATCGAGTCCACGTCGGGGCGCTCTTCGCGGTCCACTTTGATGTTGACGAAGAGCCGATTCATCAGGGCCGCGGTCTCCTCGTCTTCGAAGGACTCATGCTCCATGACGTGGCACCAATGGCAGGCCGAGTATCCCACCGAGAGCAGAATCGGCTTGTCCTCTCGGCGGGCCTGCTTCAAGGCCTTGTCATTCCAAGGTTGCCAGTCGACAGGATTTGCAGCGTGCTGGAGCAGATACGGGCTGGTCTCACCGGCCAGGGCATTCCGGCGTTCGTGATTCATCCCTAGATCCTATCAAGGGATGGGGAAGGAGTGTCGGCTGCGGCGGCAGAAACCGACCAGCGTTTGAGCAGGGATGCGTTGAACTCGGCCGGGCGAATTGGATAAGATCGCGGATCTGCAATCCGGGCGGTGTAGCTCAGTGGCAGAGCAAGCGGCTCATATCCGCTGCGTCGGGGGTTCGAATCCCTCCACCGCCATTCCGTGGTCCCTGGTTGTCAGCAGGTTATTCCAAGGGTAGCCCACCGCTGGCCAATCCCGTCCTTCAGAACTCGGGATCCGAAATATCTTCGGATAAATGAAAGCCACGAAATGACGTCGAGGCGGATTGAGGACCGAGAGCTCGAAGGACCGACCGACTCAGACCGCTTGCACCGCATCGGCACTGCGTTCGTAGGCCGAGTGAAGGGTCTCCTGGACCGTCAGAGCGGATTGCTCGACGTCCTCGCTTCGCACCATCGCGACTTCGGAGACAACCAACTGCCGAGCGCGATCGTACATCTTCTTCTCCCGAAAAGAGAGAGGCTTCTGGTGGCTCAAAAAGTGGAGGTCCTGCAGAACTTCGCCGACCTCGAAGATGCATCCCGATTTCATTTTCTCCACGTTTTCCTTGTATCGGGTCTTCCAATCGCTTTCGGTTTCGGCGATCTCGCGGCCGAGGATCTCGAACAAGTTCTCAAGGTCGCTCTCTTCACACAACCGGCGAAGTCCCACGTTGTCAACGTTCGAGACCGGAATCATGACTGCGGAGCTGTTGGCCAGGATTTCCAGGACGTAGAATTGCTCGTTTCGCCCCGCTATTTCCCGATCGCAAAGCCCTTTGATCAGGCAGACTCCCTGGTTCGGATAGACGACCTTGTCCCCCACTTTGAATTCCATGCAACCTCCCCTTCTGTTCGGATTGAAGCTTCAGTTTAAGGGATCTACTCGCCTCTTGTCAAAGAGCTTAAACCGCTCAAAAAACGCCTCTTTGAGGCTTGCAGCCGGGGAGTTGGATCCTACACAACACCTGTCTCTCGCCAGGATTTGACGTCCGTGGGCATCACGTTTGGCGACATGAATCAAGAAGACCAACCTGGAGTGGCGAAGCTCCATGTGAACGGCGAACACAAGGCAGCCTGAGAGCAGGCAACGCTTTGCTTGAGGCGACGAGCGGTGGGCGATCAGGATGGGCTGCCCAACCGCATGATGCACTTCGCACCCCTTGACTTTGCCAAGCGAGTTTTTGCGAGGAATTTTGGGAAACAGAGGGCTGGACGCAAAAATGCCCAAGGGATTGCGGCTGGTCAACAACCAACTTGACAGTGCCCGCTTCCTCCGAAGAGGTTTCACACTGCCGAGTGGAACCCTGCGCCCCAGGTAACTGCCTCTCCGAAGAGAAGCGGCAAATCCTGAGTCGCCGAATCCCGCCGCGATCAACCACCTTTGAATCCCGGACTTACTCGAAAGCAAATCTGAAACCCAAAATCACATCAACCGCGACTGGTGTCCCCAACAAAACGGGTGAGTCATCTTTCAGCCTCGCTTTGGCGAACCAGAGTGACGCTGTCCGAATCTCTCTCGGAAGCCTTTTTCCCGACTGGGCCGAAGCCCTCTCGGAAAACCGACTTCTTCTTCCCGGGTCCGTCCCTCAGCTGCGATTTCTCGGAGCTGATTTCGTGAAGCCGAGATCCCGTTCCGGAGCGTTGACCGTTGCCGTAACCCCTTGGGACGTTGGTAATTATATCCGTCGCGAAACCTGTGACAAGGAAAAACTTTGGCGGAAATTCCTGCACAATCGGTGTGCAATTACAACAAATTACCTGAGGCCACGGAGCCCTTGAAATCTGTGGAAGAAGCGTCACAAGTTATTCACAGCTTTTCCACATTGGGCCATTTTGGGCGCGTTGCAAGCCTAATGGAGGGCCTTTCGCAATCTTACTTTTGAATGAATTGGACGGTTTTTAGGCAGGTTTTTCGCCTCGGATGCGGGTGCCGAAACGGGGGTGTCGTGCACTGGGATTCGGGAGTTGAGGACTCCGCCCTGCCGAGAAGGCGTGAAAAACGCAATAGAGAGGACGAAACCCGGAGATGCGCTATAGTGAGTCGCCATGAAACCCAAGCTGCGAATTTTTCTTTTGCTGATGGTGGTGGCTTTTCTCAGCGCTTGTTCCGGATCGGAGGATCCGACCTCTTCCACTCGTCGCTTCTTCAGTTTGGGGACTGCACCGCCAGGAGGGGCCTTCTTTGTGGTGGGTGGAGCGGTGGCCGAGGTGCTCAATCAGCATCCCGGCGAGCGGGGTTGGCAGTTTACGGCGGAAGCCACCAAGGGTACGCAGGAGAACATCCGGCGGCTTTCCCGCGGCGAGTTGGACTTGGCCTTGGCCAACTCTTCGATCACCTATTTCGCAGTGCGGGGTGAAGAAGGATGGGATCAGGCTTATCCCGTGCGGGCTGTAATGACGCTGGCGCCCAACGTGGCTCTCTTCATAACTCCTTCCGACTCGGGTGTGCGCCGACTGAGCGATCTCAAAGGAAAGCGTGTCGTAGTCGGTGTGGCCGGGGCGGGATTCGAATTCTTCGTAAAGCCCATATTGACCGCCCACGGCGTATCCTTCAGCGATTTCACGCCTCTTTACAGCACCCAGATGGGTTCGGTCGACATGCTCGCCGACGGCTCGGCCGCCGCGGCCTTATTGGGAGGCGCCATACCCACGGCTTCGATCGTTCAGGCTGCTTCCTCACAGGACATCTTCTTCGTGCCCTTCGGAGAAGAAGAACGGTCGCGATTGATCGACACCTACCCCTTCTTCGAGCCCGCGGTCATTCCAGCTGGCACTTATCCGGGCCTGGAAGAGGATTACCATGGACTCAACGTGGGCTCGATGCACTTGATCACGTCCGCCGATCAAGAGGAAGAGTTGGTCTATCAACTGACCCGCACGCTTTGGGAGAATCGCGAGGAGTTGACCTCAAAACATCCGGCGGGGAGGAGCATTAACCCGGCCAATGCACCGCGCAACACGGGCACTGAGTTTCATCCCGGAGCAGTCCGCTTCTACCGCGAGATCGGTATCTGGCCCTAGTTCGACTCGGTCGGCAAAGAGTTCACAAGTTGGTCAAATCTGAGCTCTGAGAGATCGTAATCGTTGTCGAAGAATCGTTAGCGAAACAGCTCCGATCTTGGAAAGCGGGCCGATTGCGAATACGATTACGAGACCTCTCGGCGGTATGGAGGTCGCTCGCTGCGGCCCAGCCGCGCGGCCCGGCGGCCTGACAGGTATTGCATGACCTCGAGCGAGGCCCAGGTTCAGAGCAAACGAAAGCAGGTCGGCCTGACCGGCTACCT
>JBFGHF010000134.1:0-8335 GCA_041578355.1 Acidobacteriota bacterium | reverse complement strand
TGAGAACCCAGAACGCTACCTTGACCCGAGAGTTGAGTTGGGGCCGCGACAGCCCCAGGTGGCTCAAGATCATCGTCGTGGTGGGCCAGAACGAGCAAATCGCCACCTACGTCGCCGCGCTCTAGCCCGCCTTGTTGGTGGATCTTCGAAGCGAAATCGCCCAAACGTGGGTCGGTCGGGCCGTTACGGGCGCCGTAGCTGCAGATGGGAGGCGTCCGCAACGCAGGCGATGCCAGTATCGTCGAGTCGCGGCAACAAAGCAGATACAGCCACGCCGCTCGTAACCCGAAGGGAGCAACCGCAACCCATTTCGGACCGGCTTTTAACCGAAGACCTCTCGCAGCCGACTCACAAGTCTGGGGATCTCCTCAAACGGGTCGGCTTCCGCTTCGTACTCCAAGGCCACCCATCCACGATAGCCGGCTTGGGAGAGTATCGAGCGGATTCGTTCGGCGTCCACAGCGATGGACTCGCCTTCCTGGTCGCGAATCTCGGCCTTGAACTGCACGTTGACGGCCCTGCCCGCCGCCAAAGCCAATTCCTCGTAGGGATTGGTCCTGTAGTTGCCCGTATCCAAATTGATGCCGAACCAAGGATGGGCTCCCACGGCTTCACAAATGGCCAGATGATCGGCGGCGCGAGCAGTGATGCCGCCATGGTTCTCCAACCCCAGCACGACACCTCGTCGGGCTGCATGAGGAAGCAATTCGCGAATCGCTTGGGCCACCCAGCCGATGGCGTCGCGCTTGCTGGCTCCGTCTGGCACGGTACCGGCAAAGATTCTCAGGTGGGGCGCGAACAACGAGGCGGCATGGTCGAGCCAGCGCCGAACGTGATCGATTTCCCGGTCAACCTCGGGGCCCGGCGGAAGGCAGAAATTGTTCCTGACCGCCGAACCGCTGATCGTCAGCCCTTTTTCAAATGCGCGGCGTTTGAGTCGCTGCAGGTAGTCGTTGTCGAAGTCGGGCTTGAAGTAATAAGAGGTGAGTTCGACTCCGTCCAGCGGCATTTCAGCGCACCAGTCAATGAAGTCGAAAAGGTCCATCTCGCCCGATGTCAGAGACTTGCGTAAGGAGTAGGCGGCCAGCGAGATGGGCCAGCCGGAGGACGGCTTCGGGGCCGCCGCGAGGGTCGATCGCACAGCCGGCAGACCGGCTCCGACGACGCCCAAGACGGCAGAATTGAGGAAGCCGCGGCGGGAGAATCGCATTTTTTTCATGGTTTTCAATCCCTGAGTCGTCCGGTCGAGATTCTGTTGAGAGCACCCTCTCGGAGTCCTGGGTCCCTTCAGGGGCCGGGATCGCGAAGACTGCGCCCAGCCCAAGGCCCACGCCCCGAAATCTAGTAAAGAAACATCGGCTGTGCCAGAACGTTCATGACCTTGGGCCGATAACGCTCGGCGTCGTAGAACATCTCCACATCGACCCGCTTGACCCCCTCGGACACGATATCGAGAGGACGGTGAGTGTAGCGGCCTTCGCGAAGCACCACCAATCTGCCCGTGACGTCCTTGGTGATCAGATCGACGGCCAGCGTTCCATAGTTGATCCCCACCATCAAATCCAAGGCGTCGGGCACCCCGCTGCGCATCAGATAGGCGATCTGCTGATAGATGATGTTCTGACCGGTTCTCTTCTTGATCTCCTTGGCGGTGGTTACGCCGATTCCGCCCAGCTTGCGGTGCCCGTAGGCATCTTGGGGACCGCTTTCGATCACGGACCCTTCCTTCATCCTGGCGCCCTCGGAGATGGTCATGACGGCGTAATGACTGGGGTTCTCGGCCTTGTCGCGCAACAGCAGGTCCGAGAGTTTCCCGGGTTCGAAGGGCACTTCGCTGATGATCGCCCGGTCCGCTCCCGACAGGTAGGCCGAGATCAGCGAGGTCTCTCCCGAGTTTCTGCCGAAGAGTTCGACGATGCCGATCCTCTCGTGGGAGCCGATTGAAGTCCGCAGCTGGGTGATGTAGTCGACGCTGCGCGTGATCGCCGTCGAGAATCCGATGCAGTAGTCGGTGCCGAAGACATCGTTGTCCATCGTCTTGGGACAGGCGACTACAGGGAATCCCTCGGTGTGGATGCGGTGTGCGTAGCTTAGGGTGTCGTCTCCGCCGATCGGAAGCAAGGCGTTGATTCCGAGACGTTTGAAGACGATCTTGACGTGCTCGGTGAGATCGGCCGTGCCGTCCTCCTTGATTTTCGCGGAGTCCCGCAGAAACTCGGGGATGTTGGATTCCGGAACCCGCCCTGGATTCGTCCGGGAGGTGTGGAGAAAGGTCCCGCCGGTGCGATCGACGGTACGCACCCGCTCCCGGGTGAGTTCCATCGTCCAGGTCGAGATCGACTCCTCGTCATCAGGATTGCAGTTGAGGGGGCCCGCCCAGCCGCGACGGAACCCGATCACCCGATGTCCGGCGTCCGACGCTCGGACCACCGCCGCTTTGATACAATGATTCAGACCGGGAACGTCTCCGCCGCCCGTCAGAATGCCAATCGTCATCGTCATGAACAACCCTTTCGATGTTCGAGCTGCGGAGCGCGAAGTTCAAGGCTGCTTTTGAGTCTCCACCTTGGTTCGAAGAGCCAAGCGCCGGTTGGCTTGGTTTCTGACCATCGAGACGATGCCGGTCAAACCCAGACCCTTCCCGGTGGAGAGCTCGTTGCCGAAGACCTTGTACACCAGAGTGGAGTCGACTCGGGAGACTTCTTCGAGGGGTTGGCCCGAGAGCGTTTGATCCAGAATCACCGCCGTCGCCATGGCCGAGATGCCCTGGGGGTTTTCGACCGCAAAATGGAACTTGAGAGTGTCGTCGGCCAGCGGTTCGCTGAAAACATATGCTTCCGATTCGCAATGGGGGACACGGCTCTCCTCGGGGTAAGGGCGTCGAGCGATTCGCTCCGGGACCCCCTTGAAATGATCGGCCATGTCGATCAGCAGTTCGATCCGCTCGGACCGGTCCATCAAGGCGAAAGCCTCCAAAAGTTCTTGAAGTTTTTCGGTTTGGCTCTGCATCGGGTCAGCGCTCGATGGGAACGTTGACCAAGTTTCCCCACTCGGTCCAACTTCCGTCGTAGTTGCGGACCTTCTCGAAGCCGAGCAGGTAGGTCAACACGAACCAAGTGTGGCTGCTGCGTTCCCCGATCCGGCAATAGGCCACCACGTCGTCATCCGGCTTGAGGCGGTTCTGCTGAATGTAGATTTCGCGCAGGGCTCGAGCGTCTTTGAAGGTGCCGTCATCGGGGTCGACCGCAGTGGCCCAGGGGATGTTGGCGGCCCCAGGGATGTGGCCCCCGCGGAGCGCTCCTTCCTGTGGATAATCGGGCATGTGCAGCAGCTCGCCGCTGTATTCCCCGGGACTGCGAACGTCGACCAGCGGCCGGCCCGCTTGCACGTGGGCAAGGACCTGGTCGCGGTACACGCGAATTCGTGAATCGTCCCTTTTCACCGGTGGGTAGTCACTTGTCGGGAAGGTGGGCACTTCCCGTGTCAGCCGCCGCTTCTCCTGCTCCCATTTCAGGCGGCCCCCATCCATGATCTTGGCGTTGTCGTGCCCGAAGAGCTGAAACACCCAGAAGGCATAGGTGGCCCACCAGTTGTTCTTGTCGCCGTAAAGGACGACCGTCGTCTCGCGGGTGATGCCGAGACGGCTGACCAGATCCCGAAACGACGACTCGCCCAGATAGTCACGCCGCACCGGATGATTGAGGTCGCGGGCCCAGTCGACTTCGACGGCGCCGGGTATATGACCGGACGAATATAGAAGCGGGTCTTCGTTGGATTCGACGATTCGGACACCCTCGTCCTTGCGGTGCTGATCGACCCAATCGGTCGAAACCAGCACTCCGGGGTTGACATAGCCTCGCTTCTCGATTTCGCTCATAGCCATCCTCCAGCATGTGTTTCAGGAACTTTCTGATTATAGTCGAATGATCGAAAGACGGGGAATGACGAGGCCCGAAGAGCTCATTGTCTTCGTCCTTAGGGGGATCGCCCAGGTCGCGTGCGGCAACTCTGACGGAGCTTCGTTCGTGAGAACGAAGACCGATTCCCGCTCCACCTTGTCCGCGTTTTCACGAAGGTGTCTAACGCTTGGAACGCCGGCATCCTTGCCGGCATCCGGGCGCTCGCGCCCGGCGGGGCCGGGCGTTGCCGCCTGGAAGGCGGCGTTCCAAGTCCTTCGCGGGAGTTGCACAGGTTCGAAAGGCACCCTTTTTCGACACCCCCTCACGAACGCGGCTCTGTCAGGGTTCGCCGAATCACAGGGACTCCGCCCCTCTCTTTTCAGTCCTTTGTTCGCCCGGCCGCCGCCGGACTACTCGACTCGACTTTCCAAGGCGCCGTTTCCCGCTCCGGCCAGCAGAATCCCGTTGAAAAGCAGCTTGAACGTCCCGTGGGGCTGGGCTCGAAAGGTGATTTCAGGTCCGAACAGAAAGACCCTTCCCTTGCCCAACGAGACGGCCACGACTGCGGCGGTGTCCTTCAGATACTGTTGTCCCAAGGCCCATCCGCTTCGCAACGGCTCGGCGCTGTCGAACCAGACCACGGGACTCACTCCTTGCAGATGTGCTCGAGGGGGCAGGTAGAACACCGGGTTGTTGTTGAAGTACACGTCGAGACTTTCGGACAGCCCGAAGGCCAGAGGATGGGAGTTGTCGGCTTTGGCTCTCAAGACGGACCCGGGTATGTAGTACTTTTCGCGGGGCAGACGGGTCTCTTTGCCGCCCGCTGCTTTCACCGTCAGAGGGTTTCCCAGCGGCAGCTCGAAATGACTCGCGATCGACGTCGAACTGCCGACCGCCAGCAATGTCCCTCCCCGCTCGACAAACTGCTTGAGCGCAGGAATGGTCTTTTCGACCGTCACATTGCCCAACCGAGCTCTCCAATCTTCGGGGATGGTCTCGGGATCGGGCATTCTGCGCCGCCGGGCGTTCCGCGCGCTGTCTTGCTCCGAGGGTATGGCGCCCCCCATGAAGATCAACACGTCGAATCGGTCTCGGAGGTCGCCCTCGTCCAGTTGAGGCGGGAAGACCACTTCGAAGGGAAATTCGTATTTCTCCAGGATCCAGCGCACCCAGCCGGAAGGCATCGAGCCCCCGTAGCGGTCCCAAAGACCGATCCGCACGGGTTGAAGCTCGAGGCTGGCGGTCCGGGGCTTTTGGTCGACGCCCCTGAAGTCAATGCCCAACTCTTCGGCCAACTGGTGGAGCGCCTCCTCGAGCCCGGTCGCAGCTTTAATGAAAACGGCTCCCGGAGGGAAGTTGTGGCCGCCCGCCTCGTAAGGACCGGTCAGTCTGGCCACTCGCTTTCCTGCAGCCAACAGCCGATTGACGACAATCGCGCCGTCGTTGAGCCGCGGGTCGAGGAGGTATCCCGCGGCGCCCTGCCGGCCGGACACGCTGCCGGGCGGAGGCCCCACTTCGTCCCTCAACTCCTGGAAGGGACCCTCGAAGCCTTCCAACACCCGATCGAATTCAATCCCCATTTGGTAGGCCAAAGTCCAGCCCGCGCTGTCGTAGGGTGGCGTGGGAGGGCCGCCCGGATAGGGGATGTCGTCGGGGTGATTCTGGGGCTCGAACATGTCCAACACGTGAGGCCGAAAAGCCTGCGCCCCGAAAACGGCGAAGGATCCGGCGGGATGGCTCTTGCCCGCCGCTTGGAAGGTATCGGTGGCCCGGTGAACGGCGATGCCGCTTCGGATCAGGGTGTTGACGAACTTCACGGCGGTCGGAAAATCGGCTTGGTGGGCGGATATCACATAGGCGCGCGGATCTCGCGTCTCTGGCGAACGGAGCACCTCGTCGTAGTAGCGCGCGGGAATGCCTCGCCGCCGCCCCCTCTCGTCGGTTTCTTCCTCGGCAGCCTTGTCCGCCTCGAAGGCGCTCCTGACCCGTTGCAGACGGTCGGGCGTAAGCGTCCAGTGATCGCGGCTCCCTCGCTCGATCGAGTTTTTGCCCATCCTGTAGATGTTGAAAAGAAAGTGCTCGCGGTATCGGGCCGCCACATCCAGCACCGCCCGGTTGGCGGTAATCGAGTAGTCCACGGATTGGCGGAAACGCCACTTTTGGGGAGGGATGGGGTAGGGGAGATCGTTCTTGGGCAGTTGCCGCTCGAGCAGAAAAGGGATCTCCATCGGATTGGGGCTGCCGATCGTCTCGGTCAGCAGGCCGATGATGTTGTGAAAATACTGGGTTGTTCGCAAGCCTCCGTTCCACCAAGTCGAATAACTGGCGCCTTTGCGCATGGTCGCGCCCGGCTTGTCCTCGGCGATGAAGCGGTTGTGCATGGCAGCACCGACCAGATCCAAACCCGCCGGGATCAGGGGATCGAGGTTGTAGTTGAAGGGGTCTCGAAAAGGAGGGGCGAAAAGCACCGTACCCGCCGGCCCGGTCTGGTGGTGGTTGTAGGCGATCTGCGGGAACCACTCGCGGAAAAGCACGCGGCTGATGGCCTCGGTTTCCGGCTGCGTGACCATGTAGAAATCGCGGTTGTTGTCATGGCCGACGTACTTTTGGTAAAGGCGGGGCACCCCGCTCGTGGAGCGTTTTTCGGGTTCCGGCTCGCGCATGTACCAGTCGGCCACCAAGTCGAGCCCGTCGGGGTTGGCGCAAGCCGCCAGCAAAATCACTTCGTCGAGAAAGCGCAAGGTCTCCGCGTCCTGGCGGCTGACCATCTGATAGACGAGTTCCATCAACTGCTGAGCGCCCAGCACCTCGGTGGCGTGCAGTCCCCCGTCGATCCAAACCACGGCCCGCCCTTCCGACGCCAAGGCCCGCGCCTGGTCATCGCTGAGGTCCCGAGCCAAAGCCAGTCGTTTGGAAATCTCCTTGTAGCGACCCAAGTTGCGATGGTTCTCGGGAGACGTGATGATGGCCATCCACATGGGCCGCCCTTCGGCGGTGGTCCCGATCCTCTCCAGAGTCATTCGTTCCGACTGCTGCGCCAGCTTCTGCCAATAGGCCGTGAGTTGCTGATAGTTGGCCAGATGGTAGTCGGCGCCCAGCTCGAACCCGAATTGCTCTTGGGGGGTGGTGACCTGGCCGAAGGCCGTCGCCCCAAGCAACGCGCAACTCAACGCCACCACCAGCCACAGGTCTCTTGGATTCTTGTTCTTCATCGTTTCCCCTTCTTCTCCCGACAAAATCCGATTTCTGATTGTGTCGCGTGTTGCCCGACTTTGGCAAGGACGCCTTTCGATTTCGGTGACTTGTGGCCGGTGGAAGCGCTGGCTTTGTTGCCGGCTTGCCATTTCTCGAAAAGGTTTCGCCGAGGGCCTTCCGGGAAGGCCTGCCGTAAGCCCCCTCGCCCTCGCTCTCGGTCTCGCTCTCGCTCTTTCTATACGTTGCCGTATTTAAGAAAAACGCCCGGAAGACGGAAGACGGAAGACGGAGGACGAAAGACGGAAAACCCTCCCCTTACGGACTCGTCGCGATGTCGAGGGGGGCGTAGTATCCGCGCCGGGTGCTGAGGACCATTCCCAGGCGGCGGGGACGGATTTCGACTTCCCGCCATTTGCCGTCACGAGACCGATTGCTGGGGACGTAACTGAGGTAGTACTGGTTCTTCAGTTCCTCGGCCACCTGGGCGTAGACTTCTGTCAGGCTGGAGAAAGCTTGCGCGTTGATCACGCGCCCGCCTGTCAAGTCGGTCAGACGTTGCAGCGAGCGCCGCACGTCGATGATGTACTCGTCGGTGAGTTCCTTGGGGATGAACTGCCCGGCCATGGTGTATTTGTGGCGTTGGGCGATCGCGCCCTGCCAATACTCGTCCAGCTTGGACGCCACGTAGACCATGGCCTCGGAGCGGACTGCCAGCTCCACGGCTTCGGCAAAGGTCATCATGCTGCCGGTGTCGACGCCGTCGGTGAGCAGAATGACGGCCTTCTTGCCGGACACGTCCTTGAGCAGGTCGTCGAAGGTCACGTAGAGGGCGTCGTTGAGCACCGTCTGGCCCTTGGCGTAGATGCTCTGCAAGGCCAGCTCGATCCTCTCCAGATCGTTGGTCCAGTTGAGAATCAGCTTGGGTTCGTAGTTGAAGGTGATGATGGCGACTTCGTCCTCCGACTCGAGGCTCTTGGCGAAATGCAGAGCGGCCCGCCGAATCGAGGCCTGCGTGTAGGCGGTGCTGCCGCTGACGTCGATTACCAGCACCACTTTGACCGGGATCGCCTCTTGGGCGAAATTGAGGATCTCCTGGGGAACGCCGTCTCGCTGGGCCTCGAGCTCGAGCTGCCCGCCGAGGAGCAGCAGCACGATTCGCTCGCGCCCCTCTGGGCACGCCAGCGGGTGCGTCAGATATGGAATCAGAACGTCGGCAAGGAGTCGGCGGCGGCCCGAGATCG
>JBFGHF010000133.1:0-8347 GCA_041578355.1 Acidobacteriota bacterium | reverse complement strand
CGGGGCCAACTGCGGCTGCCAACCCCACAAGGGGTGAGACAGCCCTCGACAGGATCTGTTGCACCCCCGTTGAGGTTCGCTCTTCCCACGGAACCGCCGGCCCGGGTGGCGCTTTGTTGGGACTCTGATCGAGGATTTCGCCTAAAAGGACTGGGGCATCGTCGAGAGGGCAGGATCCGCGACGCCGGCTTGGGAGAATCCCTTACTCCGCAGTAGGCAGCTGTGGTCAAGGGGACGGTAGCAGGACCAAGTCGACTCGAGAGGGGCCCCCAACTCAATCCCTTTCCGCACGATATCGGCTTTGCTCAGGTGCAAGAGCGGGGCTTCGAGTCGGAGGGCCGCGGATCTCGCGGTCCCCTGCTCGATCACCTTTTGGAAGGCCTCCAGGAAACCAGCTCGGCAGTCGGGATAGGGCGAGCCCCCCTGATCTGTGACGCCGATGAAGATGAAATCGGCGTTGAGCACCTCGGCCCAGCTCGTCGCGATGGCGAGAAGATTGGCATTTCGGAAGGGCACATAGGTTTCCGGAACCTCGATTCTGTCCGGGTCGCCGTTGGGAATCGGGATCGAGCGATCGGTGAGAGCAGAGCCTCCAATCCTGGCCAAATACTCGACATCCGCAACGACTCTCTCTTTTACGCCGTAGTAGTCCGCGATTCTCTCGAAGGCGTGCAACTCCTGGCGTTCCGTGAGTTGCCGATAGCGAATATGCAGGAAGGAGAGCCGATGCTCTCGGGCGGCGGCCACAGCCGCGGCGACGCAGCTATCCAGCCCGCCGCTGACCAGACAAACGGCCCGGCCGACTCCTTTCGGACCCAGATCTCGCGCATGCTTTTCTCGCCTCGGCTTCATCATCCGATCGCAGCGAGCCTCGGAGAGACCCAAGCGGCGACGTGGCTCAGTTCCCGGAGTCGGCGACGACTCTGGTGCCGGAAAGTTGGTCGTGCCAGCAGCGCCGCTGATCGTCGAAGAGAGCCCAGACCAAACCCACGACGCTGGCGGCCAGGGGCAGGAAGAGAAGAGTACGAAGCAGCACCGCCCCGGATGTGGGATGGTCTCTTTCGTCCTCCACTAGCCGAAGGTCGGTCCACATCATGCCCGGTGTTTTGGCCAGCAAGACAAGGAAGAAGACGGAATTGATGAAGAACAACAAGATGGCGCTGAGAATCACCAAACCGAGCACGTCTGCGGAGTAGTACGGAACCCCGACGATCCGAGACGCCAAGAAAGCGCAGAACACACCTCCCAGCCCGGCCAACCCCAAATCGATGATTCCGGAGAGAAAGCGTGAAAGCAGGATTTCACTCGACACCTTCTCGGCTATCACCGCTTGGACAACATCGGGCTGTTCGTTCGAAGCGGGCCGCGGAGGCAGAGACGGGCGCTTCTCCAAAGGCAGCAGGTCGCTCGTCGGGGAAGGCATCTTGGATCGACGGCGGCCGGTGAGAGGCTTTCGAATCAACGGCCGATCCGATTTCGTCGCCTCGCCCCCCGGTTCCGGGCTCACTTTCTTCCGAAAGGAAACAACCTGCCGTTCCGGGACCTTTTGCGGTTGTTCGCCCATTCGATAACGAAACAATTGCCGAACTATCTCCTTTTCGCCGGCGGGAGTTGGCCGCTGTTCGCCTTTCTTGGGATCTGAGTGTGGAGTGGGATGCGGTCGGGCGCTACGCCCGGCAGCCGGGGGCGCCGCCTTCTTGGGGGTGTCCCTTTTCGGCCGCGGTGGTGGCGCCACGACATTCTTCCGATGTCGATCCAACTTGCGTTTGAGTTCCGAGCGCCAATTGGCGTCCTTGGCAGGCGGGTCCGAAGGCTTCGCTGCACCCTGTTCGACGGTGGCGCCGGGGTCGTCAGTTCCAGCCTCAGAGGCATTCCGGCGCAGGACCGGAAGCTCGTAACCACATTTGGGACAATGGTTTTCAACGAGCTCGACCTGGCATCGGGGGCAGTCCACAGTCCAATGTTAGCACAGCAATCAATCGAAATTTCCGTCTTTCGAATAGCGGGGACAGGGCACGAAAATTCCGTCGGTTCGGGGCGCAAAAACGGGGGACAGGGCATAAACAGGGGGACAGCGGCAAACCGGGGACAGGTCTCTCAAACCCAGGGCAAACCGGGTCTCTCAAACCCAGGGCAAACCGGGGACAGGTCGCCGGGGAGGGGCTTTTTTCAGGGCACAGATCGCTCGGCACCAGAGTTCCTCACCTCTGCCAGCAACTCTTCCAGATCGGCACGCGTGAGAAACTGGATCTTCTCCAACCGTCTGGACAGCTCCAGAAGACGCAATAGATAGGCATCCTTGCCTGCCGGTGTCTCGGCTTCCTCCAGAGCGAACGAAAAAGCCTCATCGATTTGTCGTCGAGGGAAATCCGTTGGAGCCTTTTGAGCCACCGAGTTGAGTACAACCGTGTGAATCAGTTCCAGTTTGTAGGCGCGCAGCAGGATCAGAGGAGGAGCCAGAAGCGCCACAAGCAACAGAACAAGCCATATCCTGCGACGAAGAGCCCTGCCGAGCTTCCCAGCGTCGTCTTCGAGCGGTCGCCGCTGGCGACTTTCACAAATTGACTGCGTCATCTTGACTCATTACACAGCTTCTTAGAGCAAGGTGATCAACTCGAAACAAGAGCCGTAGTCCAGGTCGAGGCTCCTATTCTTGGCATGTCCCAGGAGAGCGCTGAGGAAGAAGGTTCTCAACCAGCGCGGCAACAGTCGGCTTTTGCGCGTGCGGCCGTGAGCGTAGGGATGCTTGCAATAAAACCTTACGACTTCGGTCAACGACTGGTCGTCCAGATCGAGGATTTCTCTCAGTTTCAATTGTTGGAGAAGTACCGTCTCGCCGTGACCGAGAGTGATGGTTTTGCGGTTGAGCATCTCCTCGATCTGTTGGGAATTCTGTGCCGAAGCCCGGGCTTTCTGAGCCAGATCGGAAAGGGCTTCGGTCCGGCTCTTCACCCCCTCGGCCACATTCTCCGCCATAGTCCGGCACAAAAAATAGTCCGGGTAGGATTGAAAGAAGGCGCGAGTCAATTCACGCACGGTTTCGGCCGAAGCCATGCTCTTGGATTCTAACAGAGCAACCTGGCCCACGAGTTCACCCCTTCTCCAGATTCCCTTCGACGACCTCGTAGAGGAACCTCTCCACCAAAGTTGACAATTCGGCTCTGCATTCATACTCGACATCGGGATTTTGCAAGAGATGTCGCACCAGTTCGCACATTGCGGTTCTCAGGCTTTCTTCATTCACGTCCCGGAAAGCAGCCTCCGAGAGAAAGGTCAGGGCCGAGCGAAACTCTTTGTCACGCATGAAGGATGCGAGAGGAAAGCGCTCCAGCACGAGGCCCAAGATGGCGGAAAATGAGGGGTATCGTTCTTCAAAAACCAGTAAGGGCACCAGAAACTCGGTGTAGGCCGGATCCCGGCTCTTCTTGCTGAGAAGCTGCCGCAATCGGGTGGGACGCCGAGTCCAGCGGCGTCGTAGCGAAAAGCCCAGCAACAAAAGCGTCAAAGCGCCCGCCGCGAGTAGCAGCGAGTGAGCGTAGGAGAAAGTGAAGTCCATTGCCCCTTTTCTACCACTTCCCGGAGTCGAAGAATCGGAAGCCCATGCCAGGACAGGGTGCTCCAAAAAGTTAGCGTTGGCGAGTCTAAGACCCGCTTCGCTTCAACGCCCGGCTGTGGAATTGACCGAGGAAGGAATACTCAGGATGCCCTTGGAAAGGGTCCCGAGGAGAAGTTCGTTTCCCGTTACCGCAAAGGACAAGACGCGACTGTCGACTGGCGGCGGGGTTTCCCAGCTCCCCCCGGCATCTCCGCTGTAGAAGATTCCACCTGAAGCATCCCGAACGGCGAGTAAATCGCTGCGGCGGCTCACGGAATGGGCCACGAAGTCCCCCGAACCGAGATCCGGGTGACGTCTCCAACTGGCCGAGTCGTCATCACTCAGATACAGTCCGGACTCTGTTCCGCACAGCAAACGGGTTCCGCTCCGGGCGATCCAACGCACGGAGACAGGCGGTAGACCTTTGACACGGATAGCCCAACTCTCGCCCTGATCTTCCGATCGAAAGACCCCCATGTCGGTGGCTGCATAGAGATGGTTTTTTTGATCTTCGAACCACAAACCGTTGATGGGGCCCTCGTACACCGGGATCGGCCTCGGCACCAGGCGCCCGCTCTGCACGTCGAGCCGGCGCACACCCTCGTTGGTGGCCAGAAAAACCGTCTCGGAATCCGCTCCAACCGCCAAATCCAGGATCTCCAGATTCCTGGTGGCATTGAGAAGTCGCCAATCCTCTTGCCCGGGGTGGCCTTTGTAGATTCCCGAACTGGTCGCCAAATAGACGGAACCGTCGCGCGCCGGAATTATTTTTCGCACCGAATAGGAGACGTTCAATCCGTCGTTCGCCGGTTGCCAATCCTCGCCGGACCCCGCATCCATGAAGAACCCCCCCGCCTCTCCCGAGGCGGGAACGCTGGCGTAGATCGCTCCGCTGCCTTGATTTACGGCCAAAGCCGCTATTTGCCGGTGGCTGAAACCTCGGTTGGACGCTTGGAAGCTACGTCCGCCGTCGAGCGTCCTGAGTACACCGCCGCCATCTATGCCGATGAGGATCACGTCCTCTCTGCCGGGCCTGGCGGCTATGGCGTTGATGATCACACCCTCCAGAAGCCGCTGCCAGCTCTGACCGTTGTCCCGGCTGACAAAGAGCCCGTTGGTGCTCCCAGCGTAGACCACATCGGGAAAGCTGGGATCGAGGTGGAGAGTGCGCGTCCGGCGAGCATCATTGGGAAGGCCGTTGCGTAGCTTCGCCCATTCCAGCCCGGAGTTCTGGGAACGATATACCCCCGTGCAGGCGCTGGCATAGAGTCGCGTCGGATCTCGTGGGTCCACCAACAAGGCGAACATGTCGCTGTCGAAATGCATCCCCTTATGGATGGCCTGCCATTTCTCCCCGCCGTTGGTGGTTTTCCATCCGAGACGCCAAGTGCCGACATAAATAGTCGACGAATCCGTAGGATCGAAGGCCAGAGACTCCACGTTGTAGAGGCTTCGGTAACCCCTGGTGATCCGTTCCCAAGTGACGCCTTCATCGCGGCTGAGCAGAACGCCCTCGGTGATTCCCACGGCGAGCACGTTGGGTTCGGACGGCGCGATCGCGATGGCACGAATCGTACTGTTGTAGCGGCCCAGCGAGATACTCTCCCAGCTTTCCCCGCTGTCCCTGGTGCGGTAAAGCCAGCCGCGGTTGCTTTTCAGATCCCAGCAGGCGGCGTAAAGAGTGTCGGGATCCGCCGGGTGAAAAAGCAGATTGTCGACAACTGCGTGGGCGTGGGGGATACCGGGCACCAGCCGAGCCCAGCTTTCACCGGCATCTTCGCTAACGTAGATCTCGCCGTGCGTTGTCCCCAGAAAGAAACGATCGGGCTTTTGCGGGTGGACTGCCAACGAGCGGACATCGCCGCCCTCGGGGCCGATTGGAAGGGGCTGGGTCGCCAAGGCGGCTTGTGCGAGAACCCAGACAATCAGAAGCGCTAGAGAATTCCGTTGCATTAAAAAGGAAAGTAGAGAGGCGGCGATTCACCGCCTCTCTGCAGAATCGGTCCGATCAAAACGCCTAGGGTACGTAGAGTTCCACAACCACCCGGCGATTTTGCTTGCGGCCCTCGGCCGTTGAGTTGTCGGCAGCCGGCTGGGACTCGCCCGCACTCAAGGCCTCGATCCGTGCGGGATCGATGTTGTGTTCCTTGACCAAGTAGTCCTTTACCAGATTGGCACGGCGCAGTCCGACGCGCTCGTTGGCCTGCTCGCTACCCCGGTCGTCGGTGTGGCCGGTGGCCTTGGCCCGAAGCTCGGGATTCTGCTGCAGTTTGAGCGCGATCTCATCGAGCTGCGCCTTGGCGATATTGTCGAGTCTACGATCCACCTGAATCGTGATGACTTCTCGCACGGCGAAACTCTTGGTGTCACTTGCGCTTCCCCCTCGATCATCTCGGACGGTTACGGTGACGGTATGGTTGCCGCCCGCCATTCCGCAAGTGTCGATGGTGATCGAAGGACCGGTTCCGGGATGCGGTTGCCCGTCGACCGTCCAGGAATAGGTCAGGGGGTCGCCGTCAGGGTCGCTGGCCGTGGCCGTCGCTGTCACCGTTTGTTCGCAGGCATTGACCTGCGTCGGATTCAAGGACAGGGAAACGGTCGGATTGCTATTGGGCCGGCGATTGATCGTAACCGTGAAACTGCAACTGGCGCTCATGCCGTCCACGTCGGTCACGGTGACGGTGACTGTATGGTTGCCGATCGAGCGGCCAGCCGAACCGAATTCGAAAGTGGGACTGTTGTTGGTGACCGACTGCCCATCGACCGTCCACGAATAGGTCAAAGCGTCGCCGTTCGGATCCGAGGCTTGAGCGGTCAATGTCGTCGACTCACCCTCGGTGATCTGAACTGTGGACGGCTGGCAGTTGATCGTCGGCGGCTTCTTGTTCTTTTCGACGGTAACATCGACCGAACAGCTTGCGGTCGCCTCGCCGTCCGATACTTCCGCCATGATGGTGTAATTACCGGGGCTGACGCCGGTGGAGTCGAACGTTGCCGAGGTGTCTTGCGGTGTCAGCCGTCCCACGCTGGATCTCCAGGTGACGGTAAGAACATCGTCATCCGAATCGAAGACATCGGCGGAGAGACCGACCGTGTTGCTCTCAATCACGGTCGGGCTGTCGATCGAGCAATCCGCGGTCGGAGGACGGTTGATCTTGCGCTGGAACACCACCTGGGCCAACCAGCCATGTCGATCGGTGATCGTCCGCCCGGGCATCGCCGCGCGGCGGTTGATGTAGTAGTTGTAGGCGGCTCCCACGGCCACCCAACGCGCCGGAAAAAAGCGCAATCCACCGTAAGCATCGGCGGGCGATCGAGGATTGGCGCGCACGGTCGTGGGGATGCTCACCAACGCACCGGCGAAATTCCGGCGTACGTCCACAAATCCGGTATCCCTGTCACCGTAGAAAATACTCCCCAGCAGTTCCCCGATGAAGTGCACTTTCTTGGTGCCCAGCGGAATGTCGATGCCGAGGCCGTAGTTGATGGAGTCCTGCCGTTCCAGGACGGCGGAGTCCTCGGCGAAGGTGAGTCCGCCCGTCAGGGTGAACGTCGAGGCGCCGGCATCCTTAGAGAAAATCAGGTCGAAGCCGTAATCGTTCAGCCCCGGACTCAGTCCTTGACGCCTGTCGGTCGGGTCGGCGTCAACCGCAAACTTGAAGCGTGGCTGAATGGCAAGGCCCACCCCATCGCCACGCCTTTCGGAGAGAAGATTGAACTTGAATCCCAGACGCAAATCGCCGGGACCGTCGCCGAAGCCGAGATCCATGAAAGGAGTGTCGTTGTAGTAGCTGATCCGTTCCCCGGAAGCGAGCTGGGCGGGCGAGAGAGGCACGAAGGTCAAACCCGGAACGAACCGGTAGGCATCCGCACGGTTGACCCTGAGACCGTCGTTGTGCACGCGCTTGTAAATCTCGTAGGAGGCGAACATCTCGATCCGATCGTGCAGGCCGACCGTGAAAGAAACCGGGAAGAGCGTGATATCCAAGTCCCCAGGCTCGCGGTTGAACTCGGTCCCGGCCAAGCTGAAACTGAATTCTCCCCGACGCAGGCTGTCGGCCGTGGGCAGGTTGAACAAGCCGGTTGAACCCGTGACGGTCGGCGTCTGCTGTTTGATCTTCGACCGATTCTGGGCAAAGCCCGAACTCACGACGAGAAAAAACAGCAGGACGAATATCAGCATATGTTTCGGACGAAGCATCGTTTCCTCCTCGCACACTCGATGACTGCCGGCAGTCGTTATCAAGATGCCAGATTCTTTTTCAATTTATAACGTACCACAGGGCTTGTAAATACAATTCTCGTTTTAGTTTACCCGGAATTCAGGAGTTCGGAGTCCGAGCGAAACCGGCTCCGCGCCTCCCTTTCCCACTCCGCACGCCGCAATCGGCCACGCAGCACCGGCCTGCTGAGTGTTCGAAGCCAATATTATCCGATATCCCACCCCCTTGCGCAAACGCCGGTCTTCACTGGGAATGCGCCGAGAAAGACGGTTTACGGTCGGGAGGTTCGCCCAAAGCAAACCCCGGCTCCCAACCGTCGAGTTGGCTCGAAGCTCGGCAGACCTTCCCCCGGTCGCGAGACCTGTCCCCCCTGGTTTCGTGGTTCGTGTCCCCCCTGGTTTCGTGGTTCGAGACCTGTCCCCCCAGTCTGGACCGACCTGTGAGTCGCTCGAACCGGGGCAGACCTTCCCCCGGTCGCGAGACCTGTCCCCCCTGGTTTCGTGGCTCGAGACCTGTCCCCCTGGTTTCG
>JBFGHF010000132.1:0-8348 GCA_041578355.1 Acidobacteriota bacterium | reverse complement strand
GGAGGCCTGAAAACTGAAACAGCCCAGATTGCCGATGGCGCCGACAGGACGTTCCTTCCACTCGGCGAGATGGGCCTGGCAGGCATCCTCCAGGATCGGGATGCCTTTTCTGCGCCCGACTTCGAGGATCGTGTCCAGGTCGGCGACATTGCCTCCCAAGTGGACGGGAATGATGCAGCGAGTGCGTGCAGTGACGGCTTCTTCGATCTTTTTGGCGTCGATCTGGAAGCTCTGCCGGTCGGTGTCGACGAAGACGGGCAGGGCATGGCGCAGCAATACGACGTTGACAGTGGCCACGAAAGTGTAGGGAGGGACGAGAACCTCGTCGCCCGGTCCGACTCCGAGGGCGTCGAGCGCCGTGTAGAGAGCCGCGGTTCCGCTGGCGGTGGCGACCACATGCTTGGCACGCAACTTCTTCGCCCAAGTGGTCTCGAAGCGGTCGACCGCCGATCCGCGGTTCCACTTCTTCCCCTCCAAACACTCGGACCAGGCCCGTCGGTCATCGGCCTCGATCTTGGGCCAGGAGGAAAAAGGCTCCGTGCGGATCGGGCTGCCGCCCATCAACGCCGGTTTGCCGTGGCTGGTTTTGGGGAGAATGGTCATTTTGGGCGCCCCGCTGGTTGACGATACCGATGCCGCCGACATCATAGCCAAAAAGCCGCGCCGATTCATGGAGAGTTTCATGGGTTTTTAGGTCTGTTGGTCTATTGATCTATTGGTCCATGGGTCTATTGGTCCATGGGTCTATTGGTCCATGGGTCTGTTGGTCCATGGGTCTATTGGTCTATGGGTTTCCGATCTGTGAGTTCCTCGTAATCGTAATCGTAATCGTAATCGTATTCGGTTTTCATCAATGCCTGAGGTTTCGAGGCTAACGAATTTGCAGCCGCTCCACCATCTCCCGAACCTTCTCCACGATCGTGTCTTCGATGCTCATGGCGAAGCGGGCGGGAAGGCCGTAGAAGATGGTCGACATATCGGCTTCGTAGCCTCCCTCGCGCAAAATCCTCTGCGAGGGGACGTAGCCGGGAACATCATTGCTGTAGCCGGCGACCCAAAGACTGCCCTCGATTTCGAGTTCCCGCTCCAGCCTCAAGCTGTAGTCGACGACCACCTCTCCCGCCAGAGCCACCAGGGTGAGGTTGCGGCCCAGTGTCCAAACCTGAATCGGGTAGTCGTAGCCACCCTCGATTGGTTCTTGTTCGAGGGAGTCGAGCAGCATGCGGGCATGCCTTCGCCGGAAATAGTCCTCGGGCACTTCCTCGAGCCGCTCCTCCAACTCTTCGCGGCTGGGGACTCGGTCGAAGGAGACTCGGACGGTTTCGAAGCTCGTCTGGAGCGGACCCTCCACAGCCCTAAGCGGTCCCGAGAGCAGGCTTCCCACGGCCAGAGCGAGATTCCGTCCGTGTTCTTCGGCAAGTTGCATGGTGCCCCGGGGGTAGGGGTTGGCGTCCCCGCCCGCGCCTGCCATGAAAAGAGCCACACTGTCGGCGAAGCGCTCTTCCAGCCAGGCCTGAGCCACCCCCGAATAATCTCCGTGGATTTCGAGGTTGGTGCCGCGCAACGTCGTATTGTGGCAGGCATAGCCGAAGACCAGGGCGGTCAGCTCCCCGGACAGGTTGTCGACGACCAGCACCGGGACTCGATGGTCGACGGGGCCCAGTCGGTTGGCGCCGATTTCGAAATCGCCGTCCGGCCCTTTGACCCGGCGGTTGACCGCATGGGTTGCCCTGGTTTGCCCGAAAGAGATGCGGGCCGGCTTCATGTCACCGATCGCCAGCCCGATTGCTTCCACCGCTCGATCCTCCGTCCAGCGCGTGTAGGAGCGGATCATTTCCCATTGCGCCGGGGACATTCGATAAGCCACGGGCAGCGTATCTCCCAGGGCGGGCGCCGAATGGGTGTGGCTGGCGTTGAGCAGGAGCCGATCTCTGCTCAGGCCGAAGCTTTCTTCCACTCGGTCGGCGACGCGCTGGCCGACGGCGGCGGGGAACCCCAGCGACTCGATCGAAACCAGCACCGATGGGCTGCCCTTGGCGTGCGATAGAGCCAAGGCCCGCACATAAATCTCCCGAGCGACTCCCCGGGAAGGTTGGGTCCGGTCTGCATATCCCCCCAGCCAGAGCGGCTCACGGGGTGTGATCGAGACCCGGGCCGTGCCCGCCTGCCATTGAGCGGCTTGACAGACCGGTGGCAGAAACAAGAGGAAAACCAGTAGTGATAAGAGACGATGCAAGACTCTTGGAGGTTAGTCCTCCGGGGCCGCACGGTCAAGAGGTCGTTCGGTCTCGGGTGAGTCTGCTTGTTGTCGGGTCCCAGCGCCAGATTTTGCCGGGCCGCAGGTGGACCCCTCCCAGCCACTTGTTCAGGTCCGAGAGCTTCACCCAATCCTGCTTTCCGGCGAGAACGTCCTTCCCCAATCCGGTGATCGAGACTTGCTCGTCCCGCCACGCACGGCCCGCCCGTGGATCGAACGCCTCAGCAGCTGTGCGGGTCGGCTTGATCAAGGGATGGGAAGGACTCATCAGAGTCTTCAGCAGATGGTAAAACCACCAGTCGCCCAAATAGGCAGCCTCTTCGAGGCGGCTGACTCGCTCGAAGAGGGCCGCCGGCGTGAGTGGTTCCGGGACAAGCGATTCCAGAATCTGCCGCTCGCTTCTCGCCAACCCAGTCGCTGGAGCCGGATACTCCTCGAGCAGACGGCGCAGGGAAACCCCCAGGTATCGAAGCCGGGAAGAGCTGGCCTTGGCCAACTCGACCAGGGGCTCCGGTTCGGGCGTCCGCAGCGCCGACCAAGCTCTCCAGGCTTCCTCCAGGATGTCGGAGGATACTTCCTCGCGCTGTTCGAAGAGGTCCCCGAGGAACTTGCCAGGAGTCTCCGCGACGAACTTCGATTGGCAGATCAGGGTGAGGCGGGTGGCGCCCAACTCTCTCCTGCTGAACCAATCGAGCACCTGCAGCATTTGCAGTGGGTCGTAGAGGTCGTGCTCGAACCAAAGCAGGACTTCGGAGTGGCTTCGAAACGACTCCAAGTTTGCGTCCCGCTCGCGGAACCTGGCTTCGATCTCGGGCGCCTTGTCCACGCCCAGCGAGGCCAAGAAGATGGCGCGGACGGAGGAGAGGGCGGGAAGGTCCAAGCCGTCCGGTATGGGTCCCTCGTGGAGGACGTCTCTCCAGGGCAGATAGTCTCCTTCAATCCCCGCCCCGCGCAGACTTTCGACTGCCGAGTCTCCATTGGTGATGATGAGCATATTTCGGCTTCGGCTCCAGGCTTCAGGATTCGGGGCCGCGCCTCGGCCCTGAGTCCGTCATAATAAGCGCTTCATGTCCGAAGTTCGAGAAAAGGATTCGCCCGGCGAGCCGGAGGGCTTTCTAGGCCGCATGTTCCAGGCTTTTCGCTATCGGGACTTTCGGCTCCTCTGGCTGGGCGCCTTCACCTCGACCACCGGTACTTGGATGCAACTCGTGGCTCAGTCCTGGCTGGTATACGAGTTGACGGGCTCGGCCTTCTACCTCGGCCTGGTGGGCTTCATGGGACAGTTGCCCCATCTGCTCTTTTCCTTGCTGGGCGGCGCCTTCGCCGACCGCATCGATCGCCGCCGAATGTTGTTGCTCTCTCAGTACACGCAGATGGCGACGGCCTTCGTGCTCACTGCGCTGGTGCTTTTGGACGTGGTCACGATCTGGCACTTCCTGGTTCTGGTTTTCGTGATCGGTGTGGCCCAGGCCTTCGGCGGGCCCGCCTACCAAGCCCTGATTCCCGGTCTGGTCAATCGCGAGGATGTCCCCAACGCCATCGCCCTCAACTCGATCCAGTTCAATCTGGCCCGGGTGGCGGGACCGCTGTTGGCTCGGGCCGCACTCGACGCCTTGGGCGCGGCGTTTTGCTTCCTGGTCAACGGTCTCTCTTTCTTGGCGGTGATTGCCACTCTTTACATGATCCGGGCCACCTTCACGCCCCAAAAAACCACTCAATCGGTGGTCCAACAAATCGGCCAGGGCTTGACCTACGTCCGCGAACAGGGTGCTCTCTGGCAGCTCACTTTGCTGGGCTTCGTCAGCACGTTCTGCGGCGTGCCGCTGGTGACGCTCCTGCCCGCCCTGAGCGAGGAGTTCTTCGGTCTAGGCGCTTCCGGCTACTCGCGAATGATGGCCATCTCGGGAGCCGGGGCGGTGACAGGGGCCCTTCTCTACGCGCTGATTTCGCGCATGGAGCGTCGCGCGTTGTTCACCCTGGGTTCTCAGCTGGCGTTCGCTCTGATTCTGGGGCTCTTTTCTTTCTCCCGGAATATCTGGCTCAGTTCGCTTCTTCTCTTCCTCGGCGGGATCTGCCTGATGGGCGTCTTCGCTTCCATAACTTCTTTGGTCCAACTGGCGACGGTGGAAGAAATGCGGGGCCGGGTGATGAGCATCTTCTACCTGTCCTTCCGGGGCGGAATGCCGCTCGGCGACCTGACGGCGGGCATCCTCGCCGCGCGTCTGTCCCTGACCGCCGCCCTGCAGTTCTTGTCGGTGACGTTGGCGCTGACCGCAGGCAGCTTTCTGATCTTCGGCAAGAAGGTGAGAAGACTGTAAACGGGCTAGCCGGGGGTTCCGGGTCTGGACAATGTCTTTTTGTCCCGCGTCGTCTGCACGGTTTTCGAGGTGACGGGCGCGGACGCCGCGCTCTCGATTCAAGAGCGCTGCTCGGCAAACCGGCTGTAACTATGCCAGGCGGTGAGGCAACCTTGGCTCAGGATCAGCAGGTTGGCCAACAACGCCCAAGCCTCGAAGTCTCCCGTGACCCGGGCAAGGTGCCAAGTCCAGACGGCGCCCGCCGAACCCGCGGTGATCAGAAACAGGGCGCCCCCAAACAGGGCCCGAACCGGATTCGGGCTTCTGATTCCGAGCTGGCTCCAAGTCAGCGCGCCAACCCCGATCACGGCAATGCTGGCTGAGACTTTGAGAAGATTCCAGATCGGAGAACCGTCGTCGAAGAGAACACCGTGGAAGCCCACCAACGCGGCGAGCGCGGATGTGACCAGGGCCAGAGCCAGAACCGACACTTTGATCATCTTGACCTCCCGAACGGTGAAACGGGCAGCCCGGACGCCCAGCAGACGTGGATCAGGCCATGCCGGGCCCGGAGCGGACTCGGCGCGTGCGGATGCGACGATTTCGGCTACCGAGCCCACTCTGCCGAGCGCTCGATCCCATGCCTCGTCGGCGCTCGTGCCCCGGGCCATGGCATCCTGGGCGGCATCCGCGAGATGGTCTTCGATCTCGCTCACCAATCGCGCCTCCTCCGAGCCTTCCCCGAGCTCGACTCGCAAGCGCCGGACGAAATCCTCGATCGGCTTCCCCTTCATGCGACGACGGTCTCCATGGCTCCCGAGAAGGATCGCCACTGGTCTTTCTCCTCCTCGAAGGCGGCTTCGCCGTGTCGCGTCAGGCGGTAGACACGACGACGTCTCCTCGGCCCGACGCTCTGCCAGCGGCTACGCAGAAGCTTGGATCGTTCCAGGCGATGAAGGGCGGGATAGATCGTGCCCTCGGGGAGATCGAAGGCCCCTCCGCTGCGGCGACGCAATTCTTCAATGATCGCGTACCCGTGCAGCGGTCCCTCGCGGACGACGGCCAAGAGCAGCAGATCGAGGTGTCCTTTAAGCGCTTCCCCCTTCATGCATTGTTATTCTAGGCATTGTGTAACTAGGTGTCAAGAAAATGGTCGCCCCAATAACGAGCCATGAGCGCCAGCACCCTTGACGGAAGACTTCGTTCGTCAGGGCGTGCTGCCCAATCCACAGGAGCGTCGATCCTGACAGCGCTTCGTTCGTGAGAACGAAGACAAACTCTGGCTGCGTGTTGTCCGCGTTCGAACGAACGCGGCTCTGTCAGGCGTGCTTGCGCCCTGAGGCTTGGGCGGGCCGAGGAACGGCAATCGGTTGGCGCTAAGCAGGACCCAAGACCGAAGACGCAAGACGCAAGACGCAAGACCCAAGACGCTTCAGATACAGCCGAAGTACTCGTGGTCTCTTTCCACGCGTTCGATGGACTCTCGACGCAAGGGAGCTTGGAAGTGAGGCCACATGACGTAGCTGATGGGCGGGATCAGCAGGGCCAAACCGGCCAGGGCGCCCACCTGGAACCACAATCTCCACTGGGCCTTCTTCTCGGGGTCGAGCATCACGGCGATCCGAAGTCGATAAGCCGGGCCCGCATCATCTGGCGGACAAAAGCGACCACCCTGTCTTCCGCCGGTTCGACTTTCTTGCCGAATTGGCGGCGCAACTCTTGGGAGATTCGTGTGACCGGGGTCTGGCCGTCGCAGTGACGCCAGACCGCCGTGCCGATCTCGTCGAGGCGAATTCTGTAGTCTTTGGACTTCAGAAGAGTCTGAAGGCGCTTGCCCAAGCGTCCGCTGCCGAAGCGTGGCCGTAGCAATACGGCACGCCCCTGCCCGTCTTCCCTCCACGGCAGGGCGCGGCGAGGGCGGCTCTCGAGCAGGTTATTCAACTTTGACTCCCAATGCTCCGCCCTTCTTCATCGCCTTGAGGGGGACACTGGTGAGGAGGTAGAAGAGACCGCCGAATCCGATCAGGCCCAGCAAAGGGTTCTGGCTGAAGAACCCGGGCAGACCTGCCACCAACCCCGGCAACGGGTTGCTGGTTCCGGCCAGATCCGTCCCCAGGACGAGAAAGGCGAGCAGCACCGCCATGAGGGCTTCGCCGGCGATGAATCCCGAGGAAAGCAATACGCCAGTGTTGACGGCGGTGGTCTTCTCCCCCTCACTCGATTTGGCCTTGGCCAACCGAGAGTCGAGAAACCAGCGGATCATGCCTCCTACGAAAATGGCGGCTGTGGAGTGAAAGGGGAGATACATCCCCACCGCGATCAGCATCGGTGAAGGGGCCTTGATCAAGATCAGCGCGACGGCGAAGAACATGCCGGCCACCACCAGGGGCCAAGCCATCTCCCCGCCCACGATTCCCTTGGAAAGAAGGGCCATCAGGCCCGCCTGGGGGGCGGGCAACTCCGCACTTCCTATCTCGTAGACTTGATCCATCGCCATCATGGGGACGATCAGAACCAGCGCGGCCACCACGACTCCGATGATCTCGCCCAACTCCATTTTCCAGGGGGTTCCGCCCAGGATGTGACCAACTTTGAGGTCCTGGATCATGTCGCCGGCGATCCCCGCTGTGCAGCACACGACTCCAGCCACGCCCAGAACCCCCATGATGCCCGGGTTGCCGGTCACGCCGATCATCACCATCAGAATCGCCGCGATCAGCAGCGTGCTCAGCGTCAGACCGCTGATGGGGTTGTTCGAGCTCCCCAGCAGTCCCACCAGATAGCCCGCCACGGCGGCGAAGAGAAAACCGAGAATGATCATCACCACGGTGAGCATCAGGGAGCCCAAAAGAGATCCGCTGAAGTACCAGTAGAGCAAGAAGAGGGGTACCGAGAGGACGGCGATGGCGATTCCGACCGCTTTGAAGTCGAGGTCGATTTCCAGGCGATTGGCTGTTTTCTTCCCCGCCTTGACCGCCTGCAAATCGGTCACGGCCTGCCGGATTCCACTGGTCAGCGAAGTCCGCAGATTGAAGAGTGTGTAGAAAGCGGCGACGATCATGGTTCCGACGGCGAGCGGGCGAACCTGCCGCAACCAGACTTCGGTGCTGAGGCTGATCCAGCCGGCCGAGTCGCTGACCTGGGAAGTGAGTTCGGTGTTGAGAAAAAGGGCCATCGGCACCAGAAAAAGCCAGCCGCTGAGGGCCCCGGAGAAGAGGACCGCGGATATTCTGGGCCCTACGATGAAACCCACGCCCACCAGGGCCGCGGAAGCGGCCGGGGATTCGACCATCACTCCGCCGCTGTACTGGACGTTCTGACCTTGCATCTGGATCTGCGACGTGCCCATTCCCAGAAACCGTTGGGCATAGGTCGCGACGATGGGAAACCCGTTGCTGTTCTTAAGGAGTTCCCAGAGACCCGCCAGGCCCATGGCCGCGAAGACGTAGCCGGCCCCGGTTTGACCTCCCTGGCCGGCTTTGACGAGTTCGCCCGCCGCCACGCTCTCGGGAAAGGGCAACTGGGCCTCCTCGACGAGGGTGCGGCGGAGAACGATGACGAAAAGCACACCCAGGACGCCTCCGATGAGCATGATGGCCGTGCTGCGCCAATAATCCAGGCTTTCCCAGACGCCGCTGATCACGAAAGCCGGTATGGTGAAAATGGCGCCGGCTACCAGTGCCTCACCGACCGAAGCAGTGGTCCGGGCGATGTTCTCTTCCAGGATCGTTCCCTTGAAGGGACGCAGCGCCGCCATCGCCACCACAGCCGCGGGAAAAGTCGCCGCCACCGTC
>JBFGHF010000131.1:0-8360 GCA_041578355.1 Acidobacteriota bacterium | reverse complement strand
TTTCTAGACGAGATCGGCAACATGCCGCTCTCGCTGCAGATGAAGCTCCTGCGGGTTCTGGAACTTCAGCAGCTCGAGCGCCTGGGAAGCAACGACATCATCAAGACCGACGTGCGCATCATCGCCGCCACGAACTGCGATTTGAAAGAGAAAGTCAAGGCGGGGGAATTCCGCGAGGACCTTTATTATCGTCTCAACGTGGTTCCCATCCATCTCCCCCCCCTCAGGGAACGCCAGGGAGATATCGGCTTGCTGGTCAGCCATTTCCTGGAGATCTTCTGCAGGGAATACGAGCTGCCCAAGAAGAAACTTGACCCTGCGGCGCTCAAGAAACTGTCTTCCTACGGCTGGCCCGGAAACATCCGCGAACTTCGCAACGCCGTCGAGTTCGCGACTGTCCTTTCGGGCGATCGAACGGTCCTGAAGTTCGCCGACTTCCCCGCCCTGGTCAACGAAGTCGATTACGACTCGAGTCCTCTTCTTCGGGCCATGAGTCTGCCCGACGAAGGAATCAACCTCAATCAAGTGATCGCCGATCTGGAACGGCACATGATTCGCCAATCTTTGGAGCGCACCGGCGGCAACAAAGGCAAAGCGGCTCGTCTGCTGTGCCTGAAGAGAACGACCCTGGTGGAAAAGCTGCGGCGGATGAAACTTCTGGAATGCGCTTGAGAAGGACGAGCATGGCGCCTGGCGGCATGGACAGAAGACCGCCCCGGACTGATCCGCGGCAGTTTTCAGCCTCCCGGCTCAAACGAAGGTCCGGCGAGACTCACCCAGTCCCCACTCCCCTGAGGCGCCATGCTTGCTCCCACGGACGTCACCCCTCCTGCCTGACACAAACAGGCCGCACTGTCCACGGGAAATGACAGGCTGGAAATCCGGCGGGGTGGCGCGTTGGGTGCCCCTGTCAACGCCGATGTCCGAACTCTCGAACGGGAAAGTGCGAACACAAACCGCCGGGGGGTTAGCGCCGAAACTTAGAGGCTGCGCAACGTCAACTCGAACTCCTCTTCGGCCCGTTTGACGAGCGCTTCCCGTACTTCCTCGAGGTCCTTGCCTTCCAAGGTGCGTTCCGAGGATCCGATGGTGGCGCGCACCAGTAGCGACTTCTTGCCTGCGGGGACCGGGTCGCCACGGTACTCTTCGATCAACTGCACAGCGAGGACCAGGGGATGTGCGCCGCCCAGGACGTCGTGGAGATCGGCCCAACGGACCTCGACGGGAAGAACCAGCGAAAGGTCGCACTCGTTTTGCGGGAACCTTGGAATCGCCTGGTATCGGTTCTCACGCGAAGGCAGCGGCTGAAGCCGAGTCAGATCGATCTCCAAGAGCGCCACCGCCGAACGGCGGATGCCCGCCAAGCGCATGGTGCGGGCCGACACGGCGCCCAGGCGTCCCACCGACTCCTCCCCCAGGCGCACAGTCAGCTGCCCCGCCGGCTCCGCCCACGAAACAGGCTCAGGTTCGCCGCTGAGCCCGAGCGGCTCCATCTGGACTTCCCTGCCCAAAGCCTCGAGAATGCCTTTGGCTTCGAGAAAGAGCCTGTCGGCATCTTTCCCGACCAAGGCGGCCGAAAGGTGCTTGGGCTGGGGGGGAAGCTTTTCGCCTCCCTCGTGGAGCACCGTCAGAGCGGAACTGGGAAAGACGCGAGCCACCTGGAAAATCCGAAACTCCTGAAAGAAGCGCAGATTGGAGGCGACCGCCCAAAGCATCTGGGGAATCAGGGAGGGCTGCAGTCCTTGCGTATCCGGCGCCGGGGGGGAAGTGAGGCCCAGCGGCGGATTCATTCCGGCCGCCTCCAGATAGCGCTCTTCCACCCACGGATAGCTGACGATTTCCCGCATCGAACCGGGTCCTGCCAGATACTCGCGAATTCGTCGCTCCAGACTCAAGCGCGGCTGCCGAATGGATCGCTCCAGCTTGACCACCGGCGGAAAGAACTCCAGATTCTCGTAGCCGTAAAGTCGACCCACCTCCTCGACGAGGTCCTCGGGCAGAGAGACGTCTCCGGTGGCTCTCCAGGAAGGCACCTGGACCGTCAAGTGGCCGCGGTCGCAAGAGACGCCGAAACCGAGCCGTTCCAGCATGGCGCAGACTTCAGCTTCGGAGTGTTGGGCCCCCAGACGCCGGTTGATGAACTCGACGGTGGTCTTCACCGCGGGCGGTTCGATGGGCGCCGGGAAGTTGTCCACGAACCCGGTGGCCTCAGCCTCCGGCTGGGTTTCGAAAAGCACCTTGCAGAAAAGGGCCAACGCGTCGTCGATCAGGACCGGATCGAGGCCTTTTTCAAAACGCATCGAGCTGTCGGTGGTGACATTGAGTTTCGAACTCGTGCGGCGCACGCCACTGGCCTCGAAGTTGGCGATTTCGAGAACGATCTCATCGGTGTCGTCTCGGATCGAAGTGCTCCTTCCACCCATGATCCCGGCCAGGGCCACGGCCGACTCCTCATCGGCGATCACCAGATCTTCCTCCGCCAGCTCGTAGGTCGTCTCGTCCAGCAGCTCCAGCTTCTCTCCTTTCCGGGCCTGTCGGATTTCGATCGTCCCGTGAAGTTGATCGATGTCGAAGGCGTGGCTCGGCTGTCCGAGGGAGAGCATGATGTAGTTGGTCAAGTCCACCAGGAAGTTGATCGGTCCCTGCTCGACGCGGACCAAACGGCTCCTTAGCCAGAAGGGAGAGGGGCCTGCGGACAGCGACTCGATGCGAGTGGCCGTGTAGCGCCGGCAGCGGGCGGGATTCTCGATCGAAACCGCCAACCCCCCGGCGCGGCGGGGCGGCTGGAAAGTCGGAGGCGGCTCGAGGGGGCACTTGTAGATCGCCGCCAGTTCACGCCCGATGCCCCGATGGCCGAGAAGATCGGGACGGTTGGTCAGCGATTTATTGTCGATCTCGAGGATCACGTCCTCGAAGCCGATCGCCGCTGCCAAACTTCGGCCGGCCTCGAGTTCCGCGAGTTCCTCGAGATCCATGATGTGCATCTCATCCGCCGGCGGGAAAAGCTTCTCCAAACCGAGTTCCGAAGCGCCGCAAATCATGCCGTGACTCCCCACACCCCGAACGGCAGACTCTTCGACGACCGTCGGGCCCTTGCCGTGGCGGGGCAGGACCGTCGCTCCCGGAAGGGCCAGGGCGACCCACTGTCCTTTGGAGAGATTCTCTGCTCCACAAACCACCTCGACGGTCTTTTTCCCACCGGCGTCGCAAACCACCACCCAGAGTTTTGGCGAGTCGGGATGCGGACGAAGGTCTTTCACTCGCGCCGTCACCACCTTGCGGAGTTGCCTCGACAGATCGACGACCTGCTCCACCTCGACCGTCGACA
The DNA here is from genome assembly GCA_041578355.1 of Acidobacteriota bacterium. Lineage (GTDB taxonomy): Bacteria > Acidobacteriota > UBA6911 > RPQK01 > JANQFM01 > JBFGHF01. The sequence continues at coordinate 5,032 of JBFGHF010000131.1, read as the reverse complement.
TGGTCAAGTCGTACTTGATCTGCTCGGGTTTCAATCCTTGCGGCAGTTTCACGTAATCCGAGATCCACTCGAGCGAGATTCTCATCGTCGATACCTATTTGAACTGAGACAGAAACCGCAGGTCCGCGCTGTGAAAGAGCCTTACGTCGTTGATCTCAAAACGCATCATGGCCAGGCGGTCGAGACCCACGTTGAGGTAGAAACCCTCCCATTGGTCGGGATCGATTCCGCCGGCGCGAAAGACGTTGGGATGAGGTGGACCGCCGGGCATCACTTCGAGCCAACCGTCTTGCTTGCAAACGGCGCACCCCCGGCCGGCGCAGTTCAAGCACTCCATGTCGATTTCAAAGCCGGGCTCCACGAAGGGAAAGAAGCCGGTACGCAACCGGGTGCGGACATGGCGCCCGAAAACGGTCTCCAACACCGCGTCGACCATCACCTTGCCCGCCGAGAAGGGGACACGTTTGTCGACAATCAGGGCTTCGTACTGGAAGAACGCCCTTTCGTGACTGGCGTCGGTCGATTCGTTGCGGTACACCCGCCCCGGATAGACGAAGCGCAGCGGCGGAGAATGAGTCAGCATATAACGGACACTGGCGCCCGTCAGGTGCGGCCGCAGGCAAATCCTCTCGGCGCCGCGTTTGTCGGCGTAGCCTCTCAGCCAATAGGTGTCCATGCTGTCTCGCGCCGGGTGGTCGGCACGGAAGTTGAGATGATCGAAGGCGAAAAGTTCGCTCGATATCTCCGGGCCGTCGAACACTTCGAAGCTGAGGGACCGGAAGGCGTCATTCAGATCGTAGACGATCTGGGTGATGGGGTGCAGCCCTCCGCTGGCGGGAGGGGTCCCGGGTCGGGTGAGATCGAAGGCGTCGGGAAGCACGGAGATCGAGTCGAGGAGCGCTTCGTGTCGCTGCAGAATCGCCTCTTCCCAAGCTCCCTTCAGTTGGTTGACGGCCTGCCCCAGGGCTTTGCGATCGGCGGGCGGCGCCGAAGACAATTGCTTGAAGAGCCGACCGATCTCCCCTTTGCGGCCGATCAGCGCCGATCGCACCTCTTGAAGCGACTCCGGAGAGTCGGCGGCCGCCACATCCGCCAAGCCCCTCTTGCGTATCTCTTCCAAATTCTGCATTTTCCCGCTCTCTTTTTTCGGGGGTCGAACTCTACCGAGCACACGGTTTCGGTGGGTAGTCTTCGGAGGAGTGCCTACCGTCGTTTCAAAACCCGCTGACGGCTCGACAGATCCGTTTTCCTGGGAAGGCTGGTTGTGTTTTCGCTCGCCGTCGTCCTACCTCACAAACCGAAGATCGAAGACCGGGGGTCGTCTCATCCCCTCAAAGGCGCTTATTATACTCATCTGAAGGGCGGACCGGTGTAACCCCGCCCGCGTCGACCGAATCCCCGTCGAGATGAAGCGTGCGGCTTTTCGACCGCGGCCGCTCCCCCGGCCGGGCCTGACCGGTTCGGCCGCTTTGCTATAATCGACTGCGATGCTCCGGCTTGCCTGCTTCGGGCTACTTTCACTCTCTTCGCTCCTGGCCCAACATCACGCCGACTTCAAGATCTCCGCCGACTACGTTCGCGTACCCGTGACCGCCTTCGATTCCCAAGGGCGATTGATGCAGGACCTCACCCGCGACGATTTCCGACTGCTCGACGAGGGCGCCAACCGGAACATCGAGAACTTCGTGCTCGACCAGGCACCGGTCCACGTCCTGCTCATGCTGGATTCCAGCGGAAGCCTCAAGGAGGAGCTTCAGGAGATCCGTTTCGCGGCGATTCGTTTTGCCTCTTCCTTCGGCCCCGAGGATCGGATCGCCATCATGTCTTTCGCCGACGAGGTGGTTCTGCTGCAGGACTGGACGCACAAACAGAAGGCGATTCGGAAATCGCTGCGCAAGCTCAAACGAGGTTATCGGACAGCTCTCTACGACGCTCTTCAAGAGGGGATCGGAGACAGATTCCGGGGTGTCCCCGGGCGAAAGGTGATCATTCTCCTCACCGACGGTCTCGACAACGAGAGCCGCTCCCACTACGCCAATCTGGCTCCCCAATTGATCCGGGAAGGGATCACCCTCTACATCGTCAGCCGCACCCGCCTTGTCCACCCTCAGGTGCGTGACAGCACCCGCGTCGAATTCCTCAACCGAGTGATGAAGAATCTTTTGCGGGATGAGGGTGATTTCGTGGCGATTTACTTCCGTGAGAAAGAGACCGCCATGCGCCGCTTGGCGGACCTGACAGGCGGCAGAGTCTTCTTCCCCGAACAACTGGAAGAACTCGGATCGAGCTACCTGGAGGTGGCGAGAGAACTGAAGCAGCAGTACGTGCTGACTTTTCGCCCTCCTTCGGATTCAAGCAAAGGACTGAGGCAAATCGAAGTGCTTTGTCTGCGACCCGTTGGTCGACTTCATTACCGCAAGCAGTACAGTTGGCTGGGTGCGCCCCGGGGCGAGTAGCTACGACCCCCGGCGGCAGCGCGCGTGCTGCGACTTTCCTGCCTTCTCGCGGACTCCGCTCAGAGAGCGAAATCCATCAGTTCCACAAATCGCTTCTCCTTGATCGAGTAGCCTGAAATGCGGCAGCGGCCGCCGTCGGTTTCCACTCGAAGAGATCCATCTCGAGAAGTGACGAACACCCGCGCTCCCGTCTCTCGGAGACGCTCGAGTGTTTCTTCAGAGGGATGTCCGAAGGGGTTTCGACGGCCCGCCGAGATGATCGCCGCAGCGGGCCTCAGCCGCTCCAGAATCAGACGGGAGTTGCTTTTTCGGCCGCCGTGATGGGCGGCCTTGAGCACCGAAACCGGCTCCAGTCCCCGCACCAGCGACAACTCGGCTTCGATTTCGATGTCTCCCGCCAAGAGCATCGAGAAGCAACCGTATTCGAGCCGCATCACCAGCGACGCATCGTTCGTCTTCCAGAGTCCCGTCTCGCTGTCGGCTCGGTGGGGGTGAAGAATCCGGTGGAGGACGCCTTCGACGTCGATCACCTCTCCCGCCTCCAACTCGACACTCGGCCAGTCCGGGTAATCGTCCGAATCGTGAACGAAGAGACGGGCAGTCGGGAAGACTCGGCGCAAGAACCGCCATCCCTGCGTGTGATCCGTATGGGGATGACTCAGTAAAGCGTAATCGAGGCGGCCCACCCTCTCTTCCCAGAGGTAGCGGCCCACGATCCGTTCTCCCACGAAATAGGGGTCCCCGCTGGCGCGGAACCCGCCGCTGTCCACCAACCCGTGACTTCCGCCCGGATAGCGCAAGTGGATGCTCTCTCCCTGCCCGACGTCCAACATGGTGATGACCAGCTTTCCCCCCGCGCCGGACGGCGGCAAGATCAGAAGGCCGAGCAAGAGAGGCAGGAGCAGCACACCCTTTTGAAGGCGGCGCAGGAGGACACCGGCGAGCAGGGTCGCAATCAAATATCCCGCAACGAAGAGACTCCCGGGCTGCGGCCAGTAAGCGGCCGACCCGACCGGCTGCAAGGCTTCCATCAGGTTCCACAGCAGTCGGCCAAACCCGTCGACGAGGGCCGCCGGCAGCGGTGCGAGAGGCGTGGAAAAGAGAACGAAGAGGAGCATCGACAGCATGACGAATCCCGAAAAGAGCGGGACCAGCAGAAGATTGACCCAGGCCTGGCCCCAGACCCAAAGATTGGAGTACTGGAGCGCCAAGGGGAGTGTCACCGTCCAAACCGCGATCCCCACCAGCCAGAGCCCGCCCAGCCAAAGGCCGGTCTTCGCCAATCGGGGAAGTACCCAAACGGCGAGGCGACGAGGCAGAAAGGCCAGCTTCTCCTCGCACCAGAAACGGGTCCTCCTGCGCAGCGCCGCTTCCCTGCTTCGGACCACCACGACCCGTTCGCTCCAGGCTTCTCCGATTCCAGCGAAGAAACTCTGCAGGCGCCGTCGGCGCGGCGCCACGAAGAGTCCGATGGTCAGCAGAGAGACCACCGAGAACTGGAAGCCGGCATCGCCCAGACTGGCGGGGCGGCAGACCAGCAACGCCAACGTCGCGGCTCCGAGAACGTTGAGGAAGCCGGCCTTGAAACCGAAGCTCAGAATCACATAGACCGCAGTCGTCATCAGGCCGGCCCGCAAGGTGGGCAGCGAGGCTCCCGTCATGACGATGTAGCCCCACAGGCCTCCCATCGTCAGCAGCCGACCCGCCCACCCCCACGCACCAAAAAAGAAGTGGAACGCCAGCGCCACCAGAGAGACATGGAAACCCGAGACGACGAACAGGTGGATGATTCCCAACCGCCGGATCAAACGCCGGTCTTCCCCGTCGAGCACCCTTCGTTCGCCCAGGAAGGCGCTCCTCGCCAGTCTCTCGGATCGAGCTGAGAGGGATCCTCGCGAGTATTCGATAAACTGCCGACGATAAGAGAATACTCCGCGCAGAAGAGTGGTCCCGGGCTGCCTGCCCAGCATTTCGATTTGACGGACGCTCTTGAGGCGCGCGACGTGCAGGAAGCCGCGGGTCCAGTAGACGTCGCGCATGTCCGCCACGCCGGGCACCGCGAAAAAAGTGGGGTCGTTCAAATAGCACCGCAGGCGAATCCGGTCACCGGGAACGAGGGGGCTTTCCATCTCCGCCGGCTCCCCCTCCTCCCGATTCAGGTAGACAGCAATATCACCCGGGTAGTGGACGGTGCGGCCGGCCTGGGTGACCTGCAGGGGAGTCAACGGGAAAAAGGAATACTCGGGTCCCTGCTCGGCGGCTCCGCTCACCCAACCCGTCACCTCGACGACTCGTTCCGAGTCGAAATCCACCGGCGGTCGACTCCCGGCGCCCATCCCCCCGAGAATCCCCGCGGCCAAGGCGGCCAGCACCAGGCAGGGCTGGAAGAGCAGGAACCCGATGAGGCGATCCCGCACTGTTCGCTCGTAGGCTTCCATCACCCTGCATATACGGGTGAGGTGGAAAAAGTGCGAAATTTTTTACTCTGCGGCGGCCAGCAGGCTGAATTCGGGGAGACCCGCTTCTTCGCGAAGTCGCTTGTCCAGATAGCTCTTCTCGAGTCGCTCGAAGTCGAG
>JBFGHF010000130.1:0-8378 GCA_041578355.1 Acidobacteriota bacterium | reverse complement strand
GTCGGCCTGCTTCTGGCCGCCGTCGTAGCTGATGCGGTTGAAACCGTAAAACAGGCCCCGATGATGAGGGAACAGGCCACCCGGTCCTTTGGTCACGAACGTCGTTCCCAGCGGGTCGTAGACATGGTGGGCACTCAAGGTCCAGCCGCCGATTCCCAGCTGGCGGGCATCCCAAAACGGTCCCAGAGGGACTCTCTGCTCCTGCCAGAGCGTGAGGCGGTTGCGCAGACTGCTTCCCGTAATGCTTCCGAAAGGCGCGGCGCCGAATTCCGGGGTCGTTCGATAGCCCCCTTCATAGCTGTAGCCGACTCGAACCAAAGCCGTCTGTTGACCCTGCAGCACACGACCGTAAGCGTCTTGGCCATCCCACTCGAAATCGACTTTCTGGTTGGGAAGTGGATCGAACGACTCGGCGAATCGCCGGCCCGCGACACTGACTTCGAGTTGGATCTCCATCAAGCTCGACGGGAGACTCGATCCGCTCAAGGGGATCTCAAGCCGCCGACCGACGGCGCGGCCGGGGACCCGATCACTCCGATAATTGAGAGTGAACGGACTTCCGATGATCGGCACTCTTTCGCCCAGAACCTGGTTTTGGCACTCGATGATCGATCCGCTGATCTCACAGGGCTCCTCCTCCGGGCGCTCGGATGGATCGTAGAGATCGGGTAACTCGGGATACTCCGCGTCGGGTGGAGGCCCGAAACCCCAGTTCAAGTCCCATATCGAAAAATGCGGGATCAGGACCCGCCAAAGGGTCTGTCCGGCCGGGTACAACTCGGCCAGCTTCCGACGCTCGGCTTCGTCGATTTGGCGCATCGAGAGTTGGGACTCGCCGTCCGCCATCCCGTCCCCGTCGCTATCGATGTGGGCGAGACCCGCCTCGACCGACAGGATCTCGAGCACCACGCCGTTCTCGGCGGCCACCCAGCTCGCCGCCTCTGGATCGTAGTTGCCAAGGGGGACTTCGGTACCCACTGGGAACACCAGGAAATTCTCGATGTAGAACGGCACCGGGCGATCGAACTCCACCCGGGAATCCTCACCGGCCTCATCCGAGGTGAGAGACACGGCGTAGGTGTAGAAGCTGCTGGGAGGCAACGGAGCGGGCATAGCCAAGGGACCGTTTTCCGCGACGGTGAACTCGGTGGCGCGAACGCTGAGCTGATCGAGCGGTTGTCGCGTCCCGTCTTCGCGCACCATTTCGGCTCCGAGCGCAGCGGGAAAAATGAGTGTGGCCTGTCGTGATCCGTCAGAGTCGGTTGTCCGCCCCCCTCGCGCCACCGCGGTCTGCGGCGCACCCATCGGCACAGTGGTGACTCGAGCGTCGGGCTCGATCATCACCACGTCTTCCTGGACACGGTATTCATGCCATTCGAGGGAAACCTGACGATGAACTCTGTGGAATCCCGGTTTGCCGAACTCGAGCGTCACGGCTCCGCCGCCGTTGATCACAAGGTCATAGGCGCCGTCGAGACGCGTCAAAGTCTCCCCGAACTCGGGATGATCGAGGACGCTGACGCTCACGCCAGCGAGAGGATCGGAGCTACGATCCAAGACTCTGCCGCGCACCAAGGCGGCCCGCACCGGATCGATCGTCCCCTCTTGGACACCCGTCTGAATCGGATCACTGCCCTGATAGAGAAACGATGTGGCTTCACTGAGAAGGGTGGCCACACTCCGATCCACAGACGGCGCCACCTGGGCGGGATCGGGAGGAAGAGAACTCGAGACCCGAATCAGGACGCTGTCTTGCTCTTGAAGTTGGCCGTCCGACACGGCGACGGTGGCGAAGTACTCGCCGGCATTCGCATAGACATGAGTCTCGGTCTCTTGTCCGGCTCGGGAGGACCCATCTCCAAAAACCCAGCTCAAGCTGAAAACCGCTGAATCAACGTCCGTGACGGTGGCCTGGAAACGGACGGAAAGCGGCGCGTCTCCTTCCCGGGGATCCGCAAAGAGTGAGACGACGGGAGGATCGTTGACTGCTGCGACTTCGACCTCCACCTGGGCCGCGGCTTCGGAGCCGCTGGGATCCGAAACGCGATAGAAAAAACTGTCGAGACCGTTGAAATCTGCGTTCGGGCGGTATTGGAGAACACCCGGCGTTGTCTGGGCCACCTGGCCGTTCTGCCCTTGCGTGAACGAAACAATTCTCAATGGATCGCCGTCCGGGTCGGCGTCGTTCGCCAGCGGATCGATTTCGACGGCAGTGTCTTCCGGCGTATCCACCCGGTCTGCCTCGGCAACGGGCGGGTCGTTGACGGGTTCGACTTCAACCCGAACCTCAGCCTGGTCCGTCGCGCCCGACGGGTCGGCGATGCGATAGGAGAAGGCGTCAGGGCCGTAGAAGTTTTCCGCCGGCCGATACTGAAGTCCCCCCGCAGCCGTCATGGCCACCTCACCGTGTGCCCCCTGGGTGAAGGAGAGAATCGTCAACGGATCGCCGTCGGGGTCGGAGTCGTTGGCAAGCACACCGATTTCCACCATTCCGTCCTCACCAACCGAAGTTGCGTCGTCACGAGCAATGGGGGAATCGTTCACCGGGCTGACCGTTACGAAAACCTCGGCGGTTGCTTCACCGCCCCGACCATCTCCCACGCGGTAAGAGAAAATGTCGGGGCCGAAGAAGTCTCGGTCCGGCACATAGACGAGCACACCCGCCGTCTCCTGGGACACCTCACCATGCGACGGGGGTGAAAAGGAGATCAATGCAAGCGGATCTCCGTCCGGGTCGGAATCATTGGCCAGCACCGCGATCTCCGCGGCTTCATCCTCAGAGGTTTCAGCCTCGTCGGGCAGCGCAACGGGATCGGAATTGGGCGGCGGCTTTCTGTCGGCTAGGAAACTTGCCGCCTGCAGCACCGACCGCTTTCCGATAAAAACCTCCGCTCCCAGGAGAGCCCCCCGAACATGGGTGCCCGGCCCCACCCAAATCAGCCCACGGAGGGCGATGATGTTGGCGGCAATCCGGCTATCGCCGTCCAGGCGGACCGCCGCGTTTCCCCTTTTTCGGCTTGCTCCCTCGACTTGAACCACAATCTCTTCCGGCCTGACGTCGGAGGACGCCTCCGGCCCCCAGAAGACACCCTTGGCAATCCGTATCTCCTCTTGAATCCGCACCTCCGCGGCCGCGAGAAAAAGGACTCGGGCGCCCTTGTCCACTCGAAACGATTTGACGTGAACCTCGCCGCCGGTAATCAGGAGTGTGGCGCCGTTTCCAACACGGACCTCGTTGTAAGCGCCGGCGTCCAGGCGGGCCGATTGGCGGGCCTTGAGGCGAATCGGCAACTCGCCTGGACGTGCCGGCTGCAGAGGAGGAATTTCTTCCTCCAACCGAAGATCAAAGGGAGTCATTTCGACACCGAGGATGGGACTCCCATGGTTTCTAAGCCTGTCGTAGAGGAGGTTGGAATGGATCCGGCTCTCCTCGCCGACCTCAATCTGATGAGCCGCCACCAAAAATCCTCGCAGGGTTGTCGAGCCCTCGCCTATGCCGATGGAGCCCCTTTCTCCGATCCCGCCCGCGATGACGTCTCCCGAGAGAATCGAGACATCCTCACCGATTCCCGCGGTTTCCCCGGCAAAGACGACGGCGGTGTCCAATTCCGCGCCCAGCCGGGAGAGGACGGCGTCGTACAGACCGCCCCCGTGTCCCGGCTCTGCGGTGTCCGCCATCGGAAAGTCCTCGGATGCCGTTGCTCCTGCGAGGTGTGTATCGAGCCGGCCGTCCACGACCAGCGCCAACCCGAAATCCTCGCCGGAGCCGCTGAGATAGGTGGAAAAAAGCAAACCTTGGAGTGAATCGATCTCGGTGTAGACGATTTGGTGACCCGGGGCCAGGGGTGAGCGCTGTGGCGCTCCGGGTGTGGTCGGGAAGTTTGCCGACCGGGTGGAACCGGTGATTCGTAGCAAGCCGTCGTCACCGACTGCCAGGGCGGGCCCCAGACCAGGGGTTCCCTCATCCGCTTCCCCTCCCAGGTAAGTGGAGTAGTGGACACTCGACAGATCGGTCTCCAGGAGCGAGACAAAAAAATCTCGTTCCCCTCCCCGATGGCCCGACGCCAACGCTCGTCCGGTCACGGGCAAGTCCTGCGAACCGGTCAAACCGGCGATGGCCAGGCGACCATTCTCGAGGAGCGCTATCGAATGAGCCGAGTCGTCACCGCTGCCCCCCCAATAGGTTGCTGTCAGACTCCTGGCCCGCCGGTCGAGCTGAGCCACGAACCCGTCCTGGCCGGTGAGATCCTCCCGCACCGCTCCGGGCGTCACCGGAAAGGCGGGGTCCGAGGTGAGCCCGGCCAGATAGAGGCTTCCGTCGGGCGCGGCGGCCAAGCCGAGCACGCGGTCTTCCCGACCCGCAGATCCGCCGAGATAAGTCGAATAGAGCAACGATCCTCCCAAAGGGTGGAGGCTCGCCGCGAACCCGTTGATACCGGCTGCGGGCGGGAGGGGCTGCACCACCTGCGGCGTGGTGGGAAAGTCCGCCGAATCGGTGAAGCCTCCCAGAAACAGTGTCTCGCCGCGGCCAACCACCAGGTCGCGCACCGTGTCGTCGGCGGATCCCCCCAAGTAAGTCGACTGTTTGAGCCGGCCGTTGTCGAGGCGGACCAAGAAACCATCCAGGCCGCCGTTGTAGGTATGGTCGAGCGCTCGGCCTGCCATGGGAAAGTCGGCGGACTCGGTCTGGCCCGCCACGAAAACACCCCGCGAGCTGACGGCGACCGTGCTTCCCGAGTCGCGCCCCGAGCCCCCCAGAACCACGCTCTCGAGCAGGTCTCCCCGGGGATTGAAAACAGCGACGAAGACGTCACTGCCCGCCCCCGAAACTCCACTTCCGGCTCCCGGTAAGTCGTCCGAAGTCGTGGAACCCGACAGGTAGATGTTTCCCTTTGCATCGAGAGCAACGTCCAGATCGAGTGGGCCCTGATCGTTCGGCTCCGAGCCGCTGCCGCCGAAGTAGGAAGAGCGGCGCAGCCCGGGGTCGATGACCAGGGGCAGCGAGGGCTCATAGTGACCGAGTTGGAATCCCACTACGCCGCCGGGGCGGATCTGAAAACGGGTGGCGACGGGCACTTGTCTGCCGTTGACGACCTGATGACTCTGCGGCCGTCGGTCCTGCCATCGGCCTGTTCCCGAAGCGATCTGTAGATTTCCTTCTCCATCGAGCTCGACCTGCGCCGAATCGTAGGAAAGGCCGATGAGGGATGGATCGGCGCCCGGGGCGACTTGGAAACTGTACTTCAGCTCCCGAAAGCGCCCTTCGACGGTCATGTCGACGCCCCGCCAAAGGTCTCGGTAAATCACGCTCCGATAGGTCGGCAGATCGTGACGCCAGCGCGATGAATCCCCTCCCAACAGGTAGTGGGCGCGGGGGCGCGCCGAGGCAACACCTTCGACATAGTGATTCGAGTTGGCTCCCATGAACTTGAGCCAGAGGCCGGGCTTTGCCGCCCGGACCGCCGCGGGGGGTCTCCCGCCGACATCGGAACGGCTGTCTATCCGTATGCCACCGGCGGTAAGACGGGCGGCAAAGCCGGGCCTCTCGGCCATGAAAAGAACCTCGCCCGACCACTGGCCGCGGTTGGGCGCGAAATAGAGCGACGGGTCGAGGCCCGCGGTGAAGGCGCCGATGCGGGCGGGCGCCCCTGCAACGTCGGGCGCCCGGCCCGCCTCGCCCTCCGGCCCCAACCAAGCGCCGGAAAAGGAACCTCCCCACAGCAACAGAGCAGTCAACAGCGGTCTGGTAGCGGTCACGTCCACGGTTCTTCCCCCTCTTCCCGTGCGGACCCGCGCCGCTGCCTCGGCGCCGGCGCCCCCAGATCCCGGAGCGCCCGGGTCCGATCTGTTTCGTGTTGCCGCTCCCCCGGAGCACCCCGCGTGCCAAACTCCCTGGATTACCGCTAAATCAATTTATTTCAATAAGATGTGAACGATCGCCCGGTTGGAAAACTTTTGTAAAGTTCCGAAAGTCCCTTGAGAAAAAGTCAGACTGCGGGGAAAACTTCTTGGTGGCGCCGGGGAGGAGTGCCGCCCAAGAGCCGGGAGCGGCAGCTCTGACAGAGCTTTGTTCGTGAGAACAAAGACAGATTCCGGCAGCACACGGTGTCCGCGTTCACACGAACGCCGCTCCGATCCGGCAACCGAAGTCGCACAACACCGGGAGCACTGCCAACTTGGCGACATCCCCGGCAGCGGGCCGTGAATTGCCGCCTGGAAGGCGGCGTTCCGGGTGCTTCGTCCAACCTCGACACGACTACACCCCCGTGGGCCGAGGCCGTGAATTGCCGCCTGGAAAGCGGCGTGACGGCTGCTTCGTCCAACCTCGACACGACATCCCCGGCAGCGGGCTGTGAATTGCCGCCTGGAAGGCGGCGTTCCGGGTGCTTCGTCCAACCTCGACACGACTACAACCCCGTGGGCAGAACAAGATTCGATTCGGGCAACACGCCCTCGGGGGCGGGCTCTTGACAGTTCCCCTCGGCGGCCGCACAATGGGACTCAGCTTTCGACATTTTTTCCATTCAAGCGGGGTTCGGCGCGCCCCTTCGGTTCGGGCTGACTTCGATCCGTAGAGGTGTAGCCGAATCCAAAGGGGGGTGACGATGAGCAAGATCGAGAAGTGGTCTCCCGGCTGGACCCGGCGGCAGTTTCTGTCGCGGGTCGGCCAGGCCGGCGGCGCGGCCGCCGTCTACGAAACCATGGTGGCGTTGGGTATGATCCGCACCCCACCGGTATGGGCGGGGCCGCCCCAGTTGCAGCCCGGCCAGGGCGAAGGACAATCGGTGCTCATCCTGGGCGCCGGCATCGGCGGGCTGACCGCCGCCTACATCCTCTCCCAGTACGGCTACCGCTGCCAGATCCTGGAAGCCAATTCGCGCGCCGGAGGCCGCAATCACACCGCGCGGCGCGGCAGCACCATCATCGAAGAGAGCCAGCAGCACGGCAAAACGGTTCAGGAATGCGAATTCGACAGCGACCTCTACGTCAACCTGGGCCCGGGCCGGCTCCCCTATCACCACCGGCGCGTGCTGGGCTATTGCCAGCAGCTCAACGTGGCGCTGCAGCCCTACAACATGAACACGACCGGAAACCTCTTTCAGTCGACCGACGGGTTCGGCGGCGACGCCGTAGTCTACCGGCGGATTCAGAACGACACCCGGGGCTACATCGCCGAGCTGTTGGCCAAGTGCGTCAAACAGGGGTCCTTGGACTCCGAGCTCAACGAAGAGGACCGGGAGCTGCTGTTGAGCCTGCTGGAGAAATTCGGGCCTTTGGACGCCGCCGAAACCGGCTGCGATCCGCCGCCTCCGGAATACCAATACGACGGTTCGACGCGCGCCGGTTGCGCCCCCGATCCGCTGGGCCGCCCCACACCCAACGTCCACTACAATTGCGAGATCCCGACCAAAACTCCCCTCAACGCGCTTCTCAGCTCGAAGTTCTGGAACGCCAGCTTCTACGACCCGATCGAATTCGAGTGGCAGCCCACGCTCTTCCAACCGGTGGGAGGCATGGACGAGATCGTCAACGGCTTCCTGCGCAAGGTCGGTGACTTGATCACCTACAACGCCCCGGTCGTCGAAGTCCATCTCACCGACGACGACGTGACGGTGACCTACCTGAACGGCACCCGTCGCGTCTCCACCACCGCCGACTACTGCATCAGCAACATCCCCTGTCCCGTGCTCAAGGGCATCCAGAACAACTTCGAACCGCGATTCCGCCTGGCGGTGGAACGAACCGACTTTTCGTCGGCCTGCAAGGTGGGCTGGCAGTGCAACACCCGATTCTGGGAGTCGAACAAGTACGAGATCTACGGCGGCATCAGCTGGACCAACAACATCATCGAGCAGATCTGGTATCCGTCGGACAACTACTTCGGCCAGAAGGGAACCCTGACGGGAGCCTACATCCACAACGGCGGCTGCCCGGGCCAGCCTCGCAACGCCACCAGGTTCGGGAACATGAGCCTGGATGAGCGGCTTCGGGTCGCCAAAGCGGGGGGAGCGCTTCTCCACGAGGAGTTCAACAACAACTCCATCGTCCCCACCGAACTGGGGATTTCGATTGCCTGGCAGAACGTCCCCTGGCAGTTGGGATCGTGGCCCAGCTGGGGCGACGACCAACACGACGACGCCGATTACGAGCGCATCTTGCGGCCCGACCGGCGCTTCTACATCACCGGCGACCAGGCGTCGACGCTGCCGGGCTGGCAGGAGGGAGCGATGATGTCGGCCGAGCACGTCGTGGAAATGTTGGCGGGCCTCAAACCGCTGGCGTTGCCCGAGGGAATCATCATCCGCGCGCCCAACACCGTCAAGATCACCCAGGGGCACGGATAAGGGGCGAGAACCGCCCTGACAGAGCCGCGTTCG
>JBFGHF010000129.1:0-8423 GCA_041578355.1 Acidobacteriota bacterium | reverse complement strand
GGTCCTGCTGGCGGACTGGACGGGCGAGGAGAGCTTTCGCGAGTCCGCCGTGCGCGCCTGCGAGTGGCTGGCAGGCCGGATCGCTTCCCGCGACGGCGATGGAGACCCTTTGACGGACGGCAGCGTACACAACGGAATCGAAGCAAATCTGGACGCCTGGTTCGCTTTTCAGATCACCGGCGGCTTCGAAGAGGCCTCGGAAAAAGTACGGCAGTTTCTGCTCAACAGCGGTTGGGACGCGGCGCGCCGACGCTTCACCCGGGGACCGGTGGCCATCGACGCCGGTAACGCCATCGACGTCCACACCTGGGGTTCGGAGTTTCTGCGGGTCATCGGAGACGCCGGAAAAGCCCTCGATACTCTCGATTTCAGCTGCGGTACCTTGCCCACCAGTTCTTTCGACGGCAGGGTCAGCGGGTTCGACGGACAAGGCCCCTTTTCGGTGTGGTTCGAAGGTGTCGGCCAGTGGATCGCCGCCGGGGGAAGCCATTCGCAGGTTTACCTGGACCTGCTCAACGCCAATCAGGAGGAAGACGGCAGCTTCCGCAATTCCCCGGATGACTTCGCCGGGGAAGGGATCTGGCTTTCCCGGTGGCACGGAGTGGCGCCGACGAGTTGGAGCTTTTTCGCCAACACGATTCCGGTTTTCTCGCAAGGCTTCATCGAAGGGACCGTCTACCAGCCGGACGGAGAAACACCCGCCGCCGGTGGAAGGGTGAGGGCCTTCCGGCCGGGCGCGGCCGAGGTCGTCTCGGAGGCCGCGCTTCGGCCCCACGGGAGCTATCGCCTTTCCAGCCTGGACGATGGTCCCTATGTCATCGAAGTCGAGGCGGAGGACACGGTTTTCACGCGGCCGGAGGTTTTCGCGGCGCGGCTGGCGGAGCGCCGGAAACTGGACCTCACTCTGGTCACCAACCTCTATCACGCTCAGTTCGGCGACGGCAGAACGGATGTCGTCACTGCCGCCCCGACAAGCTCGGCGCAAGTCGTCGAGATCTCCAGCGAGATCTTTCTCGTCAATCGAGACGAGGCGCAGTCGGCCCAGGCCATCATCCGGCTGGAGGACGATCAGGGAGAGCCTCTGCAGGGGGTGAAGTTGGGCGGGGAGGTGTTGCCCGGCGGGAGCGGAGAGTTCGCCGTCCCGGCAGGGGGACTAGAGGTGCTGCGCAGCGGCGCGGAAGGGCAGATTCAAGTCGGTTCGGCCACGGTCACGTCGGCCGCTCCCCTCGCGGGCGTGGTGGTTTTCAACAGCAGCGTAGGGGCCGCCGGCGTGGGAGCCAGCCCGATCGTCCCGGTCTTCCGGGCGCCCATCTTCAAGACGGATGAAACAAACACGGGCATCGCCATTCAGAATCCCTCCGCAAACCCGCTGACGATCGATTTGGAGCTGCGCAATCCCGATGGCGAGTTCCTGGCCACCGGCGCTCTTCTGCTGCCGGGTAGAGGTCACCGGGCTCTCTTCGTGGATCAGATCCCTTGGGCGCTCGGGCCCGGAGTGGAGCTGGATTTCTCCGATTTCGAAGGATTGTTGGCGGCCTCGGCCAGGGAGGGGACCGTGGCGGGAGTCGTCATTCAGACCCGGGCCCGGGAGTTCGTCACCATGCCGGTTGCGGTGCCCCAGTCGGGGGGCGATCCTGAACTCTACTTCGCCCAGTTCGGGGACGGCGAGCAGGGCTCGGCCTCGATTTCCAGCACCCTGGTGCTGCTCAACTTGAGCCCGCGCCAGGCCGGCGTTCAGATCTTCTTCCGGGGAGACAACGGGTCTTTTCTCGAAGGCATCGATTTGGCGGGCGAGACTCTCGGCTCGGGGAGCACCGAGGTGACGATCCCTGCGGGGGGAATGCGAACCCTGGCAACGGACGGCAAAGGTCCTCTTCTGGTGGGTTCGGCCACGGTGATATCCGATGAGCCCCTGGCCGGAGTCGTCGTCTTCGACAGCGACGCGGGTGCCGCGGGAGTGGGGAGCAGCGTTCCGCTCGACGCTTTCGCCGCTCCCATGGTGCGCGACGAAAAGACCAACACCGGCATAGCGATCCAGAATATCGGCGACGATTCGATCCGCGTGGAGCTGGAACTGCGCGATTCGAAAGGACAACTGTTGGCGAGATCTTCGCTGGATCTGGAGGCGCAGGGGCACCGCGCCCTCTTCGTCGACCAGATTGCTTGGAGACCCGAGCCGGGAGTCGTTCTCGACCTGACTGCTTTCGAGGGCCTGCTCAAGGCCTCCAGCTCCGGCGCGAGGATGACCGCCACGGTCATTCAGACCCGCGGCCACGAACTTTTCGTCACCATGCCGGTGTCGTCTCTGTGACGGAAGACAGGCATCCCTGCCTGTCGTGGGTCCTCCGTCGGCTGACACACCCCCGGCTGACCCTGTGTTTCCTTCAGGGAAGGGGCTGCCCACCCTGTCGACCCGCGATCGACAATCGAGAACAGGATCGGATGCGGAATCGGGAAGGCGAAAACTGCACGGTGCCCAAGCCGCTAACGGATCGAGCGTTCCTTGACCTGCTCGACGTCGATGCTGCTCACTTGTCCTCCCGACGCTGAAGCCGTGTAGACGGCCGTCACGTCCAGGCTCGCGGTGCTCTCGATGACGAGAAATCCTTCCGCGCCGTGGATGAAGGTGACTCCGAAATCCTGAATCTGCCGGCAAGTGAAGCGCGTCGCGTAATCCGGTTTCAGTGAACCGTCCTTGAACTTGGTCGGGTCCATTCCGGGCACGGCGAGCTTCATTCTGAAACGAACCTCCTTCTCGTTCGGATTGTGGATGTTGACGGCCGTCTGATAGACGCCCGGCAGCACGGAGTCGGACGTCTGAGACGTGCCGGGGATGTTGGCCGTGCAGACGAACTTCGCTGCGTACTGATAATGGTACGGCGACGTGGTTTTTGCGTATTTCTTGGTTGCCATGTTTCCCTCCGATGCGGACCACGTTCACTTCACTGGATAGATGGAGTCGGCCACCGGTCCAGGATGCCTCGCGACTTGTTTCCGCGGCGGCCGTCCGTCCCCTTACGAATATAAGTGCATTTCGCCGGGCCTTCGTTTCACGGACTGCCGCGGGTCGGCTGCAGTCGGGCCCGCCCCAAGGGGTTCCTCAAACGCTTTCAGTGTTGGAGCCGTTGCGGAGCGGATCGATCCACCCGGGTGGGCGCTCGTCGCGGGGCGACTCGTTTACCCCGGGCTGAGCCTGAGGTGCTTTCAAGACCAGAATGACCGAGCCGCGTCGAGATTTCGAATTCAGCCGAGATGATTGCCTCTCGGCTGTGGACCTATCGGCCCGCGAGAGACTTCCGTGCCATCCAGAGGCGGGTCGTATAAGGAATCTGGAGCTGATTCTGGCCGCTTCGCTGGAGCAGTTTTTGGATGTCCTCGACGATCTGCTCGAACTGCGGTCCCGCCTGGCGGCGCAGGGTGGCGTGGGAGCGCCAAGCCTCGACCCAATCCCCGACCGCCGTCGAGTGGGAGAACCTCTCTTGGATCGATTCGATTCGGTCGAACCAGCCGCTCCTGCGGATGGTGTCGCTCTGGTCCTGGCGCCGAACACCGTACTCGTATTCCGGCAGCCGCCCGCGAATCAGATCTTCGATGGCGGACTGAATGGGATCGTCGAGGTCGCGATGGTTCCAGAGGCAGACGAACCACCCTCCGGGCTTGAGGATCCGGGCGCTTTCCTGCAAGGCCCGCTTGCGGCTGACGACATTGAAGGAAGAGCCGAAGGTGACGAGATCGAAACCTGCCGCGGGTTCGCCCGTCGCCTCGGCGCGGGTGTTGCGCCAGACCAGACCGGGGCGTCCGGCCGCTTGCTGCTGACCCAATTCGCGCATCGCCAGGTTGGGTTCGACGGCCACCACTACGAGTCCCCGTTCGAGCAGAGCAATCGTGAGATTTGCTGTGCCCGCCCCGATGTCGCAGGCTTTCATGCCGGCTGTTATTCCCGCCTTCTTCAGGCACCGGTCGATGACAACGCCGGAGTAACCGGGGCGCCCGAGGTAGGCATCTGCCAGATCGGAATAGTCCCAATTGTCCCCACTCAATCCCATGAGAACTCGGATGCCTTCTTCCAGATTTCAGCAGCGATGTTCTGGGCGGGTCGGTCGCCGTTGTTGTCGATGACGAGATCGGCGGAGTCGGGTTCCTCGAAGGGTAGATCCAGACCGACCACCGGCCCTTGCCCCGCTCCGTCGCGGTAAAGACCCCGGGTGTCGCGAGCCGCCAGCTCAGCCGCAGAGACCCTCAAATAGACTTCGAAATATCGCTGGATGTTGGTGCGATTCCAGCTTCGGCATTCATGGAACATGGAAATTGTGGCGATCACGACATGCAGCCCCTGTGCGGCCAGCATCGAGGTCAGCCGGCAATATCGCCAAGCGCATTTTCGGCGATCTTCGACCGAGTAGCCGAGGTCGTTTCCGAACACCTCGCGCAGCACGTTGCCGTCCAGGAAAACCGAGTTGGCACGGTGCGATCGGAGTTTTTCGAAAAAGAGGCCCCCGACGGTGGTTTTTCCGCTCCCGGAGAGTCCCGTGAACCAAAAGACCCAGCCGCCGGCCGGCGCGGCCGACTCTCGGAAATCAGGTCCTCCAGTCATGGCTCCAACCCGCCGCTCGGATCTTCTGCTCGTACAAAACGATGTCTTTGCCCCGGTCCACTTCGCACCACCGGCCCCGCGTCGGGACCGCGCCCACCCGGCAACCTCGAGCAATCAGTTGACGCAGGAGCCCGGTGACGTCGAGTTGGCGCGAAGTGGCTGGATCGAGCCGGCAGATGAGATCCTCGATCCGGTTCCAGCCGGCCGGTGTCGTCTTGATCAATCCCATGTATTGGCCTTCCACCTGGTCGAGGGATTCGGGCCGCGCTCCGATTTCGAGAATTCTGCCTTCTTTGATGCGAAAGGTTTCCGCGTCGCGCAGGGGCCGCTCGAAGCGGGCCTCCCAAAGTTCGCGCCAAAGGACATCGTAGGCGACGGCGATCGAGTCGCGGGAGCGGGCCAGTTGTTGGACGATTTCGGAGTGGTAGACGATATCGCCGTAGGCAATCAGGCAGGGCCCGAGCCTCAGCCAGGAATCTGCCTGAAGAAGTGACACCACCATGTTGGATTCGGCCCATTCGGGGTTCTCGAAGTAGGTCAGCGAGGGGCGTTCGATTTGTTCGGCCCGATAGCCTCTCACGATGGCGATTTCTTCGATTCCGGCGGCTCGGAGAGCATCCAGCTGCCAATCCAGCAGTGGACGGCCTGCCAGCCCAACCAGGCATTTGGGGCGTTGCGAGGTCAATGCTGCGAGGCGGCTTCCGCGGCCCGCCGCCAAGATGATCGCCCGCATCAGAATTGATCCTCAAAGAAGGCACGGATCAAGCGCACTCCGATGCGGGGGTCGGGCAGCGGCCGTTCCGGATGCCATTGCACAGCCACCTGCCGCCCGGTGCGGTGCAGCAACCCCTCCACCAAACCGTCCTCCGAAA
The DNA here is from genome assembly GCA_041578355.1 of Acidobacteriota bacterium. GTDB lineage: Bacteria > Acidobacteriota > UBA6911 > RPQK01 > JANQFM01 > JBFGHF01. Next base: position 2,957 of record JBFGHF010000129.1, on the reverse strand, counting down.
CCAGGAAGGGCTCCAGGTCCGCGGCGAGGTCATCCCCGAACACGGCCATGCGGTGAAACGAGTTGACCTTCAGGACAGGCTCGGCGTAGATCCTCCGGGCCAGGGGATGGCAGACTTCGAGACTGTGACAGGAACCGTCTGCATGCCCGGGAGGGGCCGGGCCCAGCCGACCTCCGTGGAAAGTCTGGAGAAGTTGCAGGCCCCGGCAGACGCCCAGGACCGGAATCCGTTCTCGCGAGGCGTACTCCAAGAGCAGGTGCTCGGTTCGATCCCGGCGAGGACAGCTCCCGATGTCGTTTCCCCCCGTCAGAATCAGAGCGTCGATCTTCCAGCATTCGACAAAGTCGGTGACTTCTTTCCCCAGATTGGGAATCGGCAGCCAAGGGACGTCTCCCAGTGCACCGCTGATCAGACGCGACCAATCATGGGCCAGGACATCGCGGCCTTCTCCGTGAGCTGGGTCGGTCTCGACTCGCATGGTCAGTCCCAAACGCTTCATTGCAGGGGCCTTACCAGTTTGCGGGGGCAGTTCAACTCGATGGCGGCTGCCGCGGTCAGGTGGGTGAATAGCAAGTCTCCGACACCGATGGCGGCGGGGATCTCCATCTCTGCACAGCGGATCGCCATGTGGGAATTGGCCCCTCCGAAGCGAGTGACGAGTCCGCCGATGCCGCCTGCGAAGATCCAGTCGAATCCCGGGTCTGCGCTTTCGATGCAGACCACCTTGTCACGAAGTTCGGGAGGTTCCCGGAAGCGGCGCTCGAGACGCAGAGCAGGGCCGGTCGCCACCCGCGATGTGATGAAATTGGGAGTGCTGTCGTGCCGATCGACGACTCTCAGGTCGTGGCCGTCTCGGACCAGGGAGCCGAGCTGTATTCCCGACTCCTCGCCGGCCAGGCGGCGACGTGCGTCTGCTCGTTCACGGAGCAGTCTTGCTGAGTCGCTGGAAGCCGAATCGGCGGAAAACTCCTGCAGTTCGAGGAAGAAGAGGTCGCTCCGACTCAACTGGCGGCGCTCCCCCCAGTGCGCAAGGCTTTCCAGCGCGTTCGACAGGTGACGGCTGAAAACGTATTTGGCATGTTCACGCGCCGTCCAACTCGAACTGGCATAAGCGAGTAGCCGGGAAGCCGAAAATGCCAGCCCCGACTCCCGCAAAAGGCGTTCCAGGGCTTTGGCTTCTTTTTCCCGAAGCTGGAATGGCCGGCCGCGACAACTGAACGGGGCGGCAACCGGCGCCAGGCAGTCCCGCAGATGGGCCCTTTGATCGTAGCGGGGCGAGAGAATGTCGAAGGTTCCGGGCCGGAGGTGCCCGTGTCTCCGCAGAAAATCGGCGAAGGAGATCGCGCCCCGGCCCGCTGCGGACAGGTCGCAACTCACCCGGGTCGCGACGGTGGAGAGCGATCGCTTGAATTGGGACACCCTTTCGGCTCGGATGGCTCCCCGTTCGACGGCCGAACGCCACAGGCTTTCCGCCATGAAAGCATGCCGGGCGATCACGGCGAAGGGGAGAGTCCCCCAGCGGCGACATTCCAGGAGCAGGCCGAGGGCGCGATCCAGCCCCTCGGTGTGGTTCGAAATGCCGCCCTCATCCGACTGGATTCGCTCCAGCCGGCGAATCCGTTGCATCGCCCATCGCAAAGTAGACTCGGGGCCGAGTCCGAGGCTGCGGCGGGTGAGGTTTCTGAGCGCGTTCTCATACCTCGTCAGGTCCGTCGGCGACAGGATGTCCGGGTACCATTGCCGCCAATGCTGCCGAAAGGAAAAATCGAGAACCGTCTGGGCGACTTCGAATTCCACCTTGTCGTGCAGCTGGGGATGCTCCTCCAGTCGCTGCAGCCAGGCGTCCACGACGGCTTCTTCGAGCTGAGCCGAGAGGCCCGCGGGAAGAAACGAGTTGAAGCTCTTGCGCACGTCGACGTAGGGCTGGCCCGCCAGGACCATCAAGAGAGCCTGACCCGGAACGGGGCGGTAACCCATCAGGGCTCTCGCCTGCTGCCAGACCCGATCGCTGATCAGATAACCAAACAAAGACAGGGCCAATCCCCCGGGACGAGGGCCGAGGAGTTCGGCGGGGTTCCAGTCGGGCATCTGACCCAGAATGGTCCCTCTGCCGGCCAGGCCGGCTCGGGAACGACGATTGCAGTCGACGCCGACGGCCAGCTCTTCCAACAAGGCGGCATGGCGGGAAATACGAGCGCGAGTCCAGCGCGGGATGGCCGGCACGAGCCGGACCTGCAGGATGTACAACTTGCCGTGCCGGATGGCGAACTCGACATTGAGAGGCTTGCCGGGCCAAAGGGCTTCGAGTTCCCGCGCCATCTCGAGCAGGGCCCGGAAGCGAGCCGGAACCTCTCGAGCCGATTCGTGGATGAGGACCGATTTGTGGTTGGCCGCTCCTGATGTGACACCGTCGGTCCGACCCGAGTCGTCGTAATCGATCGCGTAGTAGGGTGCTCCGCTGTTCAAGTCCCGGTTGAGAAGAACACCGCTCCACTCCGGTTGCTCGACCATCTCCTGGATCAGGATCTGGTCTCGCGGGCTTCCCCGGAAAGATTCGACGATTTCCGTGATCGCCGTCGAGACGGTGTCCCTGCCGGACGGTACCTTCAACCGGGAGCGGTAATGACCGGCCAGGGTGAGGTTGCTGTCCTCGTCGCCGGTGGAGCTCCGCACCGCGACGCGGCTACCTCGAAATTCCTCGCTGATTCTGTCCAACAGAATACTTGGCCGGGACTCCCAATCGCAGACCGAGAAGTAGATGAACTTGGGAATCGCGGCATGTTGGATCCTGCCGTCCAGGTAATCCAGAATCTCGGCCTTGGTGCGGGGTGTCTGCGATGGTCCGAGGCCGCGCAGCAAGAGTGGGGGAAGAGCAGGCAGGTCCTTGTTCAGCATACGGGTTGTCTCTCTCGTCCGCTCTCAAGCTGGAAGAGTTGCTCCTCGGTCAGCGTCTGGCG
>JBFGHF010000128.1:0-8462 GCA_041578355.1 Acidobacteriota bacterium | reverse complement strand
TGCGGTCGCCCTGGGGGCGGTCAAGTATGGGATGCTCTCGGTGGACAACAACAAGCCCATTTCGTTCGACTTCGAGAGCGCTTTGAGTCTGGACGGTCAAACCGCACCCTACATCCAATACGCTCATGCGCGGGCCTGCCGAATCCTGGAGAAGGCGGGAGGCTTCGACGATTCTCGACTGCACTACGTCGGGACGGAAGTCTCACTCAGCGAGGTCAATCTTCTCGAGCAGATCGCCAATCTTCAATCTGAGGTCGAGCGCGCCGCCCGAGAGTACAAGCCGCTCTATATCGCAGTCTATCTCTACCAGCTGGCCAAAGCCTTCAACGATTTCTACCGCGACTGTCCCGTCCTCAGAGCCGAGGAGAAGATGCGGCACTCGAGGCTGGGCTTGGTGGCGGCCACTCGCCAGACCCTGGCCAACGGACTGCGGTTGCTGGGGATTCCCGCGCCCCGGGCGATGTGATTCGGCCTTGGTTCTGTCCCCGAGAATCCTCCCCGATATGCTTCTGGCCCAGGGTCGGCGGATGGGCGCAGCGTCCTCGATCGGATGATCCGGCGTGTCGCTTGACGACGGAGTCCGAAAAAGGTGGCGCCGGCCTTCCTCAAACTCTCTCCGACGCGCCCGGCTCAAGTCACATCGTCGTATTCCGAACCAACCCTTCTCTTTTCACTGAAGTATCATCAGCGGACCATTTTGATGGAGAACGAAGCAACTAGATCGGCCAGCCTGGGAAGCACCGGGTTCGGAGAGGAGACGCGCCGCTTCCTGCAGGACCGTCTGCGGGTCTTGAGCGGCACGGTGACGCTGATCATCGCGGTCCTCAGCTTCGCCTTCATCCTCAACATCGCTTTCAGCGAGTGAAGCCTCTCCAAAGCTCTGCTGCGATTTAGCACCGAGTTTCCGAACAGCATTCTGGCGCTCATGCTGGCGGCCGGAGCCGCGGTTCATCTGCTGCTTCGCCGAAGAAGGCTTTCGTCCGTTCACTTCGATCTGTCGAAACCCTTGCTGTCTGAATCGCGATCGGTTCGTCATAATGGCTCCGTCGAAAAGTCAGTGATTGGAACCAGCGAGGTGCGAGCAGATGAAGAGCGAAACGATTGTCAGGCTTTTGTTGTCCGTGGCGGTGCTGACCTTGCAGGCAGCGACGCTGTCCGCCCAGGGACCGAAGATCTACATCTCGGCCGACATGGAGGGGGTGGCCGGCGCCGTCACGGGGGAGCAGCTGGGGCCTTCGGGATTCGAGTACCAGCGCTTCCGCAAGTTCATGACGGCGGAAGTCAACGCCGCAATCGCGGGGGCCCGCGCTGCCGGGGCGGGCGAGATCCTGATCGGCGATTCTCACGGCAATGGCCAGAATCTTCTCCTCGAAGATCTGCCCGAAGACGTCCAGTTGGTCCGCTCCTGGCCTCGACCGCTGGGAATGATGCAGGGAATCGATGAGAGCTTCGACGGGGCGATTCTCATCGGATACCACACGGGAACCCACGACACCAGGGGAGTGAGAGCCCACACCATGTCGAGTGCTCGCCTCACCTCGGTCCGTCTCAACGGCAAGCCGATGCCCGAGGCGGGAATCAACGCCGTCATCGCCGGTCATTTCGGTGTCCCGGTGATCATGATCTCCGGCGACGACGCAATCGTCGAGGCGGGCCGGCAACTTCTCGGCGATGTGGAAGGAGCAGTGGTCAAATGGGAACTCGGCTTCCACTCGGCCCGCACGCTGATGCCTCAAGCCGCGTTCGACGAGATCCGAAAGGCCGCTCAGCGCGCAGTGAGCCGCATCTCGGAGTTTCGCCCTTACCGCCTGGAGACGCCGATTCAACTCGACGTGGGATTCAAGCATTACCGGGCTGCCGAGATCCTCGACTATCTCTCGATTGTGGAACGGACCGACGCCCACAGCATCCGTTTCTCGGGCCGCGACATCGTCGAGGTGTCCAAATTCCTTCAGTTTCTGAGCAACTACGAGCCGAACATCCAGCCCTAGGAGCCCTTGGACTTATGGTTCGGGGCGCATCGAAAACAGCCCAGGACGTCCGATGTGTTCTTCGAGGAGCGAGGAGCGAGACCAAGAGCGCGAGCGAGAGCCTGCACCCTGGAGACTTGGGCTAATCTGAAGATTGATTTGCTTCCCCACGATGGTCCGTTCGCTCTCGGCTAAAGACGAACGAAGTCCTGGGCAATTCTCACTGCGTTCCCTTTGGGACGCGACCACCCGGCGACCGAAGGCCGCTAGCTGCCGGACTCAGGGCAACACGCCCTGACGAACGCAGCAAAGTCCGGGAACCCAAAACCGCAGCTGGATCTCGTTGGAACAAAAAAACGCAAGACGCAAGACGCAAGACGGAAGACGCAAGACGCAAGACGCAAGACGGAAGACGCAAGACGGAAGAGCCTAGTCCTTGTCCTCGACGACCGTCTGCTGGATGCACCCAATCTCGGCCGGCTTCGTGATTGCCGCGCGAGTCAGCTGAGTCGAGTGGTCGGGATCGAGATTGAGCTCGACCCTGAGCCACCAGCGGGGTTTGTCGACGATCCGCAGAGGAACCGCCCGGTAGGGCCCCTCCAAGCCGAACCAGATCGAAAAATCGTGATGCCAGCTCTCCCCCAGCGGGGAATTGCGGATGTCTGCTTTGGCGACTTTCTCGAACTTGCGGTCGGGGGCTCCGGACGGCATCGGCAGGTCGAAGCTGTCCAGGTATTTCAGATTGCGCATCTCCAGCTGGTAGATCTTGGAGTTGTAGGCGAAGCGACGCGCGGGCAAGGGCTGCGGCTCTCCGCCGGAGCGGTGTTGGTCCACGACCTCCGTCAGATATGCGCGAAGTGCGGTGAGGAACCCCATCGGTGCTTCATAGTGAGACTCGTTGGCGAGTCGCTTCTTTCGGTCGGGGGGACCCTGCTCGAGTCGTCGAGCGTAGCCGCAATGAATCGACGTCGCGTTGCGGTAGTCGAAATCCTCCTCCACGGAAAAAACGCGGATCTCGGAGAGTGTCTCGGCGGGCCGCACGGTACTGCGAATCCCTTCGTAAACGAACTCGGCGCCGGAAAGCTGGCGCTCGTTGTTGGATTGGACTTCGTCCAGCGATTCCTCTCGCGAGTACTTCATGAAGCCTTCGAAGAAGGTCTCTTGGAGGGTGCGTCCCAGAGGATCCTGCTTCCAGGTCGCGGCTTCGCGGCCATATCCCCAGCGGTTGATTCCTCCGGGCACTCTTTCGGGGTTCGAGCCGAAGAGGATCTCCACCTTCTCCTGCAGGGCGCCATCTTCACCCCTGTTGCTCTGGAGAGTGATCGTCCCGCCACCCACGTCGTCCTTGCCGACCCAGAAGAAGAGCAGCCGCACCTTGCCCTTCATGCGATAGCTGAGGACACGGGTTGGATCGCCGCCGGAGTTGGTCGACGCGAATGACAGACCGGCCGGGCTCAGGATGCAGAGCAGAAGGAAGCTGATCGAAAGCGGACGGGAAAGCGCCCATCGAAGAGAAGGCATGGGTTCATTGTGACGGGATCGCCGCAGAAGATTCAATTCTCGTTTTCTGAATTCTCTGGTCAGGAGAGAAAACCCCGCCGAATCAGGGTCCGTGCCTCCTGGAGTGCTTCCGGCGTGTCGATGTCGATCCATCGCCTCGGCCCGATGTCCCAGGTCTTGACGAGCTGGCGATCGGCCAGTTCCGAGATCCCTCCCGTCAACGAGCGGTCGCCCCGATCGACGCTTTTCCACATGGCGGGAAAAACCGAGCGTGTCAAAACAAAGACCCCGGTATCGACTGAATCGAAGTCGGTGAGATCCTTTCCGATGCGCGTCACCCGTTCGTCTTGCGACTGCACCTTGGTGGCGTCGGGCAGATCGAACACGCTTTGGATCTTGCCATCGATCGCCAGAATCCCGCCTTTTTCGGGCAAACCATTGTTGAGCATGTGCTCGAGGATGGTCTTGTCGAAGAGATGATCCGACATAAGCAGCAGGAACGGCGATCGGACCCGCTTTTCAACCGCAAGCAACGAAATGCCGTTGGCCAGGTGATAATCCGGGTTGTCGACCCATTCAATCTCGACATCCGCTTCGAAGTCGTGGTTGCGGATTTCGTCGCCCAGATACCCCACCACGATAAAGACTTTGTCGATGCCCGCCTCGCCGAGTTGCTCGACGATTCGTTGCAGCAGCGAGCGGCCTTCCACTTCGATCAGCGGTTTCGGCAATAGTGATCGGGAGCGCATCCGGCGCCCGTTGCCCGCCGCCAGCACAACCGCTTCCCTAATTCGTCTCTGCTCTTTCAAACGCGATTTCTCCCCATTCGAACTCCAGCTCACCGATTCGCAACAGACTACCAGACAGAGTCGCGGTTTTTAACCCCAAACAAGCAACACTTACGGGTATGTTGAAATCGCCGCCGCTCGTGTGCCTGCTTGCCGGTCGCAGTCGCCTTGTGGCGCCAAGCGACGGGAACGCATTATTTTGCCGCCATTTTATTTCGGTTTCAAGTGTAAAGGATGGAGAGTGTTGAGTGGACCGGTGAAAGGAGAGTCGACCCCTGCGCGCGCTTCGAAGTCGGAAAGAGGCGTTGGAGCGGAGGAACGACCTACTTGACGCGACGGATGACATGTCGTCTGCGGGTCTGACTCAGTCTTTGCTGGCAGTGGTCGATCTGCTGTTGAAGCTCATGGCGTCTTTGCCGCAACCAGTGGTAGTCTGACTCGACGCGATCCAGTTCGGCTTGCAGAACCCGAAGCCGGAGTTCCAAGGGAAGGGTTTCTTCGACACCTAAATCACTACGACTCATGAGGTTGGCTCGCTCGCATAATAGCCTTTGCGATGCGTCACTTTCAAGCCCCGCCGCTTGACCCTGACCTCGATCTGCCGGAATTCGCCGTTGCGCCGCGGGTTGCTCGAGACGTAGCCCAAGCTGAACTGGTTCTTGATCTCCTGATTGATTTGATCGAACACCTCTCGGAGTCGGCCCAGGTCGGCTTTTGACTTGAAGAAAAGGCCCCCTGTGGCCGTGGCGAACTTTCTCAGCTTGTCGAAATCGGCCCCCGCACGGCTCCGCACTCCAATGCCGTAGATGAGCGCGTCTTCCCTCTGGGCGGCTCGGATCGACTCTTGTTCTCTGACAATGCTCTGCGTATCGGCGCCGTCGGAGAGGATTACCAGGACTTTCCTTCCCACCTCGCGGGCGAGCAATTCCTCCACCGCGAGAAAAATCGCATCGTAGAGTTTGGTTGCCCCCCCGGCGCGAATATCCAGGATCGCCTTATTGAGAACATCGAAGTCGTAGGTGAAATCCTGGATGAGGTTGATCTCGCTGTCGAATTGGATAACGGCTGCCATGTCCTTGTTCTCGCGCAGGGTTTTGGACAGGAACTCGGTTGCCGCCATCTGCTCGAAACGCAGCTTGTCCTTGACGCTCCCACTGGTATCGATGAGCAGAACGATGGTCAGGGGCTGGGCGTCGTCTCCGCTTTCGTAGCTGAAGTATTCGAGCCTTTGCAGCACGCCGTCTTCATAGATGTCGAAGTCTTCTCGCTTCAGATCGGAAACATAGTTCCCCCGGCGGTCGCGAACCGTCGCCAGAATGTTGACCACCTCGACCTCGGCCCGGATGATGGGCTGATCCGAGTCTTGGCCCCGCGCGGTGGGCAGCATAAGCCCGATGGCGATGAACAAAGCGGCGATCCGTTTCACGACATCAGACTAACACGAGTCACCAGTCTGCTGGGCCACCGCCGCACGGAGCGAATCGAAGGCGCGACCCGCAGACACCACGCAGCCGCCACCCGCGAGGAAGCCGCCCCCAAGGCGAGCCGGATGCCTGCGGTTGGAGCGCCTTCTCCCCGACCGGAACTCGCCGCAGACCCGACCCTACTCGATGACGACGCAGCGCTGGGCGGCCAGATAGGTGTAGATGACGGCGGTCGCCAGGTAGATGAGGACGAAGTAGGGCACTGTCTGGCCGGTGATCATCAGAGCCAGATCGATCACCACCGCCGGAGTGAGGGCGTAAAGAGAGATCGTGAAGCAGTCTTTGAAAGGCAGCCGCACGCCCTGACGCAGAACCGCCGAGGTTGCGAAGAAAGTCAGAAAAAGGGCCTGGATGGTCTTGAAAAGGAGGCCGGAAAGGAACGCCGTCGCGTAGTAGATGGGATAGTAGGCCCAACGCACAAGTTGCTCCAATTCCGCGATCTCTTTCTGGCCGATTTCGAGCTGAGTCGGCCACCGCCAACTCTGGGCGCCTCCTTCGTACACCACGTAGAGCTGATCCCTGGTGAAGAGTACGGCCGGCGGGTTCCACTGCTCGACGGGAAGGTGCCCGCCCGTCGTGTCGAAGACGAAGGTGTAGATGCGCGGGCCGAAGTGCTTTTTCACCAGCGGCTGCTCCGCCGCCAATGTCAGCTGGTTGTTCTTGATTTCCAACAACGGGAAGTTGACTTGCGCCCAACGCATAATCTTCAGAAGCTCGGGAAGGTCGTGATAGCCCGAGGCCGCAGTCGAAATCAGGGCGGCGTGCGCCGACAAATACAACAAGAAGGTCAAAGTAAGGGTCAGCGGCTGGGTGAAGATCTTGCGGTAGAACGTGAAATCGGTTACCGCCCCGTAAGCCTGTCGATAGAAGCGAGAGGGACTCATCAATCACTTCTCCGGGTTGACGGCGCACGATCGCCACCCGGACGATGCGGCCCATCCCCTCGGGTGTTGGCGGAGCTCGGACGAGCGGTTCCTAAGCGGGGATCAGTTTCCGGCGTAGTAGAGGATCCGGTTGCAATTCTCACAAGTGATGATCTGTTGGTTGGTTTTGATCTCGTTGAAGAGCTGCGGGCGCAGTCGTACGTGGCAAATCTGGCAGGACTGGTCTTTGGCTTCAGCCATGGCGGTTCCGTCGCGGGCGCGCGCAATCCGTTCGTAGAGCTCGCGGGTGCCCGCGGCGAGATTGGTCAACACCGAGTCCCGCCGGGCAGACCGTTGCTCCATCTCGGCGCTGGCTTTGTCGCCAAAATCCTCCAGCTTGCGTCGCTGCTCGATCAGGTTCTTGTCCCGCTCGCGGACTTCAGCTTCGATCTCGACGGCCCGGCTCTCCCACTCCTCGGACTCCATCATTTGCTCCAGGATGAGATCCTCTTTCTCCGCGATCGCTTGCTCGGCGCCGCTGATCTCGTGAAGCATCGCCTGGTATTCCTTGTTCGTCTTCACTTCCATCAACTGGGTCTTGTAGCGGGAGAGCTTGGAACGGAGGAGTTCCAGGTCGTCTTCGAGTGCGCGCCGCTCGCTGGAGTGATCGGTCACCTTCTGGCGGGCCTCCTCGAGGCGCCTCCGATTGTCTTCGATTTGCTCGGTGAGTTCTGCGAGTTGGCCGGGCAGGTCGTGGAGTCTCTTGCGCAGGTCGGCAGTCTGCTGGTCGAGAGCTTGCAGCTCGACCAGTAGTTGCAGTTCCGGGTTACCGACCACGCTCTTTGACATTCCTTCTCTCGTTCTCGACCACGGCGAAATCTCCCGCCGAAACAAGCTCGGCCCGTTTCAGCATCCGATTGGTGGGCCCAGTAGGACTCGAACCTACGACCGTCTGATTATGAGTCAGATGCTCTAACCAACTGAGCTATGGGCCCCCCCCGCCCGAGCGGCTCCCCGGGCTGAAGCCCTCATTCTACCAGTCCACAAAAAAGGGCGTCCCAGGACGCCCCGATCAAAGCCCCTCTTTTCCGAGGCTTTCTAGAAACGTCTTGAGCTTGCGGCTTCGCGAGGGGTGACGCAGCTTGCGCAAAGCCTTGGCCTCGATCTGTCGGATCCGCTCCCGGGTCACCGAGAAGCGCTGGCCCACCTCTTCCAGAGTGTGCTCGCTGCCGTCGCCGATGCCAAAGCGCATCCGGATCACTTCTTCTTCCCGCGGCGTCAGTGTCTGAAGGACAGCGGCGGTTTGCTCTTTCAGATTCAGATTGATGACGGCCTCGGCCGGCGACACGATGTTCCGGTCCTCGATGAAGTCGCCGAGATGCGAATCTTCCTCTTCCCCGATCGGGGTTTCGAGCGAGATGGGCTCCTGGGCGATCTTCAGCACCTTTCTCACCTTCGCGACGGGGATATCCATCCGCTTGGCGATCTCTTCGGAGGTTGGCTCGCGACCGAGCTCCTGCACGAGTGCCCGAGACGTTCGGATCAACTTGTTGATGGTCTCGATCATGTGAACCGGGATGCGGATGGTGCGCGCCTGATCGGCGATGGCCCGGGTGATGGCTTGTCTGATCCACCATGTGGCGTAGGTCGAAAACTTGTAGCCTCGACGGTACTCGAATTTGTCGACCGCCTTCATGAGCCCGATGTTGCCTTCCTGGATCAGATCCAGGAATTGCAAACCCCGGTTGGTGTATTTCTTGGCGATCGACACCACCAGCCGAAGGTTGGCTTCCACCAGCTCCTTCTTGGCGATGTCGGCTTCCAATTCGCCCTGCTTGATGGTCGCCAAGGTGCGTT